>JALUTW010000429.1 GCA_027021685.1 Chromatiales bacterium
ACCCTGGCGACCTACATGGTGGAGGGGGGCGGCAGCAAGGACTTCGCCTTGGCCAAGGGCATGATGTTCGACGAGCCCCGGCTCATGCACCGGCTGCTGGCGGTCCTGGCCGAGGCCGTCGCCGCCTATCTCAACGCCCAGGTCGCCGCCGGGGCCCAGGCGCTGATGATCTTCGACACCTGGGGCGGCGTGCTCACCCGGCGCGACTTCCGGGAGTTCTCCCTGGCCTACATGGCCCGGGTGGTGGCAGCGCTCACCCGCGAGCACGAGGGCCGGCGGGTGCCGGTGATCCTGTTCACCAAGGGCGGCGGCTGCTGGCTGGAGGAGCTGGCCGACACCGGCGCCGACGCCCTGGGCCTGGACTGGACCCAGGACCTGGGCGAGGCCCGCCGCCGCGTGGGCGGGCGCGTCGCCC
This sequence comes from Chromatiales bacterium, assembly GCA_027021685.1. GTDB lineage: Bacteria > Pseudomonadota > Gammaproteobacteria > CAMYNG01 > CAMYNG01 > JALUTW01. Next base: position 416 of record JALUTW010000429.1, read on the forward strand.
TGCAGGGCAACATGGACCCCACCGTGCTCTACGCCTCGCCCGAGCGCATCCGCCGGGAGGTCGCGGAGATCCTGGACAGCTTCGGCCCCGGCAGCGGCCACGTCTTCAACCTGGGCCACGGCATCCAGCCCGGCGTGGACCCCGAGCACGCCCGTGTGTTCGTGGACGCCGTGCACGAGCTGTCCCGGCCATACCATACTCAAGGGGCTGGGGGCTAGGCGCTAGGGGCTGGGCGTGAGGGCTGGGGACCAGGTGCTGGATGCTGGTGGCGGCTTCAACGCAAAGGCGCAAGGGACACACAGGGTCAAGTTCCCGAGAAGCCGGTGGAGTGCGGTCGCCGTACAACCGCACTGCGAATCACACCGTCAACACCACCACTCCGCCTTTGCACTGAAGCGGCTTGCAAGGCAGCCCGGCTGGAGTGAAAGCCACGACCACCGGCGATCCCGTGCTACAGCCCCTGGCTGGCCAGATACACCACCCGCTCCCATCCATACTTGATGGCCGTCCGGCAAACATCATAGGAATGCCCGCCACCGGCGAGACGCCGGGCGATGTTTCGCAACTGCCTTTTGATGTGGCCCTTGTCATGGGTTCCATGGACCTTTTCCTCACCGGCTCGACAGAACGATGGAGACAAAGCGCCGGAAGTCCATGTTTTTGGCATCGATCTGGAGATAACTGTGCGAGATGCCTTCCTTGGTCACCAGCGCACGGCCGGAGAACCCCTGCGCCGTGCTGTTCGAGAGAAAATAGCGTGTCTTGCCATGCTGCGTGACAAAGGCCACATCGGCCCCTTCGAAAAAGTACGGCTTGAGGTTTATGGCGAACCGCCACAATGCCCGGTCGGCCTCGGCACGTGGCTCCTGGTCCGTGGCGCTGTGCAGGAAAACGATTTCCGGGAGTTGTGCGGCGGTGATGGACGTAGGAGCACCGC
>JALUTW010000430.1 GCA_027021685.1 Chromatiales bacterium
GCGAAGGCGCGGCCGAACAGATCGCCGAGATGCTGGCGCTGGCCGGCCGGCGCGCCGACTGCGATGTGCTCCTCCTCGCCCGCGGCGGCGGCTCGCTGGAGGATCTGTGGGCCTTCAACGAGGAGGTCGTCGCCCGCGCCATCCACGCCTGTCCCCTGCCCGTGGTGAGCGGCATCGGTCACGAGGTGGACGTCACCATTGCCGATTTCGTCGCCGACCAGCGCGCCGCCACCCCCACCGCGGCCGCCGAACTCATCAGCCCCGATCAGCAGGCCCTGCGGCGCCGTGCCGAGCAGCTCCGACAGGGCCTGCTCGCCGCCATGGGCCGCCAGTTGCAGGCGCATGCCCGGCACCTGCAGTGGCTGCGCCAGCGCCTCGTGCATCCCGGGCGCCGTCTGGAAACCGCCTGGCAACGCCTCGACGAGCTGGCCCGGCGCCGCCACAACGCCTGGGCCCACCTGCAACGCCATCGCCGGCACCGGCTGGCCAGCCTCGCCACCCGCCTGCAACAGGCCAGCCCCGCCCGCGCGCTGGCCCAGGGAGAGACACGCTGCCAGACCCTCGCCGCGCGACTGCGCGCGGCCATGCAGGAACGTCTGAATACCCACCGCGCCCGCCTGCAGATCCTCGCCCGCGCCCTGGACGGGGTGAGCCCGCTGGCGACGCTGGAGCGCGGCTATGCCATCGTCACCGAGGACGCCGGCGGCGCGGTACTGCGCGAGGCGGCCTCGGTGCGCCCGGGACAGGCGGTCACCGCGCGCCTGCATCGCGGGCGGCTGCGCTGCACGGTGACGGGCGTCGAGGACGGAGAGGAAACCCCATGAAGCGCGCCCTCGCCGCCCTGTTTGCCGGCAGCCTGTGGACGCTGGTCGCGGCCGGCACCGTGCCCGTCGATCCGCCCCCCGTCGATCTCCCCCCCGTCGATCTCCCCAGGACCGCGCCGGTGCCGGGGGGCGTGGCCGTGGTGCCGCTGGGCCCGCTGACACGGCCCGTCTCCGCGGTCCGCTACGGCAAGCGGCCGGTGATGCTGCGCCGCGATGGGGAACAGTGGGTGGCGGTGGTGGGGATCCCCCTTGCGGCGAAGACGGGCGAGCACCACCTGGACGTGACCGTGGACGGGCGCGTGCGACGGGTGAGCTTCCGGGTGCGGCCCATGCAGTATGCCGAGCAGCGCCTCACCATCAGGAACCGGCGCATGGTGGAGCCGACACAGAAGGATCTGGAACGGATCTGGCGCGAGAAGAAGATCATCGGCAGGAGCTTCGCCACCTTCAGCCCGGCGCCGCCCCCCAGCCTGCGCTTCATCCCCCCTGTGGACGGCCGCTACAGCAGCCCTTTCGGCCTG
>JALUTW010000431.1 GCA_027021685.1 Chromatiales bacterium
AGCGGCTGCTGCGCCTGCCGGATGCATGAAACCTGGCGGCGGCCCTGCCAGCCCTGAGCGCCGGTCCCGGCGGACGTCGACGGCTTGATCGGGGAGGGTCGTTCCGCTAGGTTCACGTCGCGGATCCATCCATCTGCTGGCACAGGAGGTGCGCCATGGACACGGAGCGGTCCGTCGTGCTCCCGTCCGCCCCCGCCCGGGGGCTCACCCTGATCGAGCTGCTCGTGGCGCTGGCCGTGCTGGCGGTGCTGCTGGCCGCGGGCGTCCCCGCCTTTTCGTCGCTCGCCGCGGGCAGCCGCGCGGCCGGTGCGGTCAACGCCCTCGCCACCGATCTCGCCTACGCGCGCGGGGAGGCGGTGCGGCGCAACCGCAACGTGGTGCTGTGCCCGAGCGCCGACGGTGCGGCCTGCGATGCCTCGGGCTGGCGCTGGGACGGCGGCTGGATCGTGTTCGCCGACCTGGACCGCGACCGCGAGCGCGGGCCCGGGGAGCCGCTCCTGCGGCGGGGCCAGGGGATGGCCCGCATGCGTGTGGAGACCAGCCCGGGGCGGCGGCGGATCGTCTTCCGGCCGCTCGGCACCTCGGGCGGCAGCAACGCGAGCTTTACCTTCTGCCCCGAGGGCCCGGCGGCGCCACGGGTACTGTGCCTGTCGAACACGGGCCGGGTGCGGCTGTCGGCGAGCCGCTGCGACGGCAGCCCCGTGGTCTGCCCGTGAGCGGCTTCTTTTCTCCGCGGTTTCCCCGCCCGGGTCTGGCCGGCGGGAGACGTGCCACGACGGGCGCCGGTGTCCTCCGGAGGAGGGCGCGAGCGTTCGAGGACCGTGTGGCGAGGGCCTTCTGGACCCATCCGGCCTGGCATAGCCGTTGCTCCTTCTAGGGGATAGCGGGCTGGAGCCTGTGAACCCATTTACAGGCCCACCGATATGGTCTAAGAATAGCTCCTGTTGCATGGGATGAGCGGTGGTTCCGGGTATGGTGAAGTTCTCCGAGGACGTCGTTCCAGTCAGCGACCTGAAGGCCAACCCCGGCAAGGTGGTGCGCCATGCGGCGCAGACCCGTCGGCCCGTCCTTCTGACCAGCAGGGGAAGGGGCGTGGCCGTGCTCCTGTCGGTCCAGGACTATGAGGCGGCGGAGGAGGAGCGCGAGTTCATGCGGGCGGTGGTCGCCGGCCTGGCGGACCTGGAGGCCGGGCGGTCGGTGTCCCTGGAGGAGGCCAGGGCCCGGCTGGGGCTGGACACGAGGAGACGGCCGAGCTGAGGACGGTGGTCCGGTTCTCGGACTCGGCGCTGTCCGACCTGGAGGACATCGTCCGCTGGTACAAAGAGCAGGGGGTGCCCGAGGTC
>JALUTW010000432.1 GCA_027021685.1 Chromatiales bacterium
AGACACGGTGGTGGGGCGCATCCGGGAAGAGCTGCGGCGGATGAAGGCCGACGATGAGACGGTGATCCTGTTCTCGGGCGACAACGGCTTCTACCTGGGCGAGCACGGGCTGGCGGGCAAGTGGTTCATGCACGAGGAATCGATCCGGACGCCGCTGGTCGTCTACGATCCGCGGCTGCCGCGGGAGAAGCGGGGCAAGCGGCGGACGGAGATGGTGTTGAACATCGATGTGGCGCCAACGCTGCTGGCGCTGGCCGGGGTGCGGGGTCCGCGGATGCAGGGGCGGGACCTGACGCCGCTCATCCGGGGCGAGCGGCCGGCGTGGCGCAGGGAGTGGTTCTACGAGCACCTGTTCGAGCACGCCTGGATCCCGCGGACCGAGGGCGTGCGCACCGAGCGGTGGAAGTACACGCGGTATCTCGATACCGAGCCGGTCTTCGAGGAGCTGTTCGATCTGGAGAACGATCCGCTGGAGGAGCGGAACCTGGCCCGGGAAGGGCGTTACCGGGAGCGGCTGGAAGAGATGCGGGAGCGGCGGCGGGCGTGGATCAGCGCGCTGGAGGCGTGGACTCCGGAGAAGCCTTGGCGGGACCCGGCCTGAGGGGGGAGGAGCGGATCGAATTCGGGCCGCCGGAGCGGGAAGCGATGGCAGCGGTGATGCGCGCTCCCCGGCTTGTGCGGCGGCCCGAAACTGTGGCCGGGCGGGCGGTCAGCGGCGGTTGCGGGTCTGGCCGTCGTGCCGCTGTTTGTAGATCTGGCGGCTCAGGCGATCCTGCTTGCGGTGGATCTTGACCCGCTCCCGGCGGGTGAGGCCGCCGCCGTCCCGGCGGTCGCGGCGGATCTGGCGGTTCAGGTTGCCCCAAGCGTAGCCCAGGCGTTTGGCTTCCCGGCGCGTCAGCGAACCGTCGTGGGCGCCTTGATGGATGCGGGCGCCCTGGCGTTTCTGGCGGGCCTTGATGCCGGCCTCCATCCCCGGCGCGAGCAGCGCCCCGCCGACCAACGTGATCAGGAACAGTTTCTTCAGCATCGCGTCAACCTCCTGGAGATGGAAACCCGGCGGGGCGGGCGAAGTTGCGGGGGAATCATTGGAAACCACGAAGACACGAAGAACACAAAGAACTCGGATTCCTCCGAATGAAGGCGAGGTTCTTCCCGCTACGCCGCCACGACGACGGTGCATTCGTCGCCGTCGCGGACCTCGGGCAGATCGACCGTGCCCTCGCGGTCCCGGCGCGCTTCCAGCAAGCGGCGGGCGACGTCCCGGGCGATCTCCAGCGCCTCGGCGGCCGTGCGCCCCTGGGCGACCAGCCCCTGGAGCTGATCCGAGGTGGCGAGGTAGAC
>JALUTW010000433.1 GCA_027021685.1 Chromatiales bacterium
TGCGCCATGCCCTCAACCGCAACCTGGAGGCCGGGGCCTTCGTCATCGGCGGCTCGACCCTCTCCCAGCAGACGGTCAAGAACCTGTTCCTGAGCCCCTCGCGCAACCCGCTGCGCAAGTGGCATGAACTGGTGCTGACCCTGGCCATGGAACGGCGCCTGTCCAAGCAGCGCATCCTGGAAATCTATCTCAACGTGGCCGAATTCGGCCGCGGGATCTACGGCGTGGAGGCGGCCGCCCGCCACTACTGGCACAAGCCGGCCTCGGCGCTCACCCCGTGGGAAGCGGCCCAGCTCGCCGCCACCCTGCCCTCGCCCCGGCGCCACAACCCCGCCACCCGGACGCGGACCTTTCTCAAGCGTGCCCGCCGCGTGTACCGCTGGCTGCGGGTCCAGCGCTACGACCATCCACTCGGGTAGGTGCGGGTGGGCGAGGGGACGGGTCAGCGGCCCGACTGGGCGCGGCGGCGGCGCGGGGGGCCGCGGCGGTCTCCCCGGGGCGGGCCGCCGCGCCCGCGGCCCCGGCGCCGGGGCTCGCGGACGGGCGGTTTCGGCTCCACCAGCAGCTCGGACGTGACCCGCTCGGTGGGGATCTTGTGCCCGATGTAGGCCTCGATGTCGGGCAGGGAAAAGGCATACTCCTCGCAGGCGAAGCTGATGGCCTCGCCCGAGGCCCCGGCGCGGCCGGTGCGGCCGATGCGGTGAACGTAGTCCTCCGGGTCCTGGGGCAGGTCGAAGTTGATGACGTGGCTCACCGCCGGGATGTGCAGGCCGCGGGCGGCGACGTCGGTGGCCACCAGGATGTTGACCTCGCCCTCGGTGAAGCGCTTGAGCAGGGCCAGGCGTTTCTTCTGCGGCACGTCGCCCGACAGCACCGCCGCCTCGTGGCCGTTGCCGCGGAGGTAGGCGCCGATGTCCTCGGCCGCACGCCTGGTGTTGACGAACACCAGCACCCGACTCTGCCCCAGACCCTGCAGCAGGCCCAGCAGCAGGGGGATCTTCTCCTCCATGGCCGGGTAGTAGACCCGCTCGGTGACCCGGTCGGCGGTGACCTGCTCCGGCTCGATGACCACCTGCTTCGGATTGTTCATGTGCTCGTAGGCCAGCTCGGTCACGCGCAGGGACAGGGTGGCCGAGAACAGCATGTTGAGGCGCTGTTCCGGTGGCGGCATGCGCCGCAGCAGGTAGCGGATGTCCTTGATGAAACCGAGGTCGAACATGCGGTCGGCCTCGTCCAGGACCATGACCTGGATGGCCTTGAGGTGGAACACGCCCTGCTTGAAGTAGTCGATGATGCGCCCGGGCGTGCCGATGAGGACGTCCACGCCGGCCTCCAGCGCCCGGCGCTGGGACTCGTAGCCGGTGCCCCCGAAGGCCAGCCCCAGGCGGAAGCCGGTGTGCCGGCCCAGGACCTCGGCGTCGCGGTGGATCTGCACCGCCAGCTCGCGGGTGGGCGCGAGAACGATGGCGCGCGGCGCCGACGGCATGCGCCCGTCCCCGCGCCGCGGCCGCACCTTCACCTCCGGCGCCGGGTGGCGCAGCAGGTGGTTGAAGGCGGCGATGAGAAAGGCCGCGGTCTTGCCGGTGCCGGTCTGGGCCTGGCCGGCCACGTCCTCCCCGGCCAGGGCCAGGGGCAGGGTCTCGGCCTGGATCGGGGTGCAGCGGGAAAACCCCGCGTCCTCAATGCCTTGCAGGATGGGCGCCGGAAGGTCGAAGCTGTCGAAGCGGACGTCCGTCAGGTGGCTTTCGTGTTCCATGGCCGGGGAAGGATAACAAATCGGCCGTCCCTCCGGGGGACGCGGTGCCCGGCGGGGCTTGAAATGGCGGCCGTTCTGGGCTCAAATTCCCCCAAGCCCGGCCGCCGGGCCCGACCCGCCTTGGCTGCTTGCCCCAACGACAGGAGAAACAAATTGAGCGACAAGATTGTCTACGTCACCGATGACACCTTCGAAGACGAGGTCCTCAAGGCGGATGTGCCGGTGCTGGTGGATTACTGGGCAGACTGGTGCGGGCCCTGCAAGATGATCGCGCCGGTGCTGGACGAGATTGCCGACGAGTACGCCGGGCGCCTGAAGGTGGCCAAGCTCAACATCGACGAAAACCCGAACACGCCGCCCAAGTTCGGGATCCGCGGCATCCCGACCCTGATGCTGTTCAAGAACGGCAACGTGGAGGCGACCAAGGTGGGGGCCGTGTCCAAGTCGCAACTGACCGCCTTCATCGACAGCAATCTGTGAACCGGTACGGCTTTTGGCCGCCGGGAAGGCCCCCGGCGGCTGGACGATGGCGGTTTTTGGTGTTAAGTTTATTCTGAAGCTTCTGCCCAGACCGTTTTCCAAGAAGCTGTAACACCGCCGCGCAGGCGCTTCTCGCAGATTTCCAACAATCCCCGAGCCCCGACTGGCCCTGTGCCGGCGGCGCGCCGTGGTTGTGACATCCTGGAACCGGATACCGTTTGCCATTTTCAAGTCCCCAGGGACCCACCTGACCCATGAACCTGACCGAACTCAAACAGACCCCCGTCCCCGAGCTCATCAAGCTGGCCGAGGAGGTCGGCATCGAGGGCACCTCCCGCTCGCGCAAGCAGGACATCATCTTCTCCCTGCTCAAGGCCCACGCCAAGAACGGCGAGGACATCTACGGCGACGGCGTGCTGGAGATCCTGCAGGACGGCTTCGGCTTCCTGCGCTCCGCCGACAGCTCCTACCTGGCCGGCCCCGACGACATCTACGTCTCGCCCAGCCAGATCCGCCGTTTCAACCTGCGCACCGGCGACACGGTCTCGGGCAAGATCCGGCCGCCCAAGGAGGGCGAGCGCTACTTCGCACTGCTCAAGGTCAACGAGATCAATTTCGAGCCTCCGGAGAACGCCAAGAACAAGGTCCTGTTCGAGAACCTGACCCCGCTGCACCCCACCAAGCGGCTCAAGCTGGAGAAGGGCAACGGCTCCACCGAGGACATCACCGCCCGGGTCATCGACCTGGTGGCCCCCATCGGCAAGGGCCAGCGCGGACTCATCGTCTCGCCGCCCAAGGCCGGCAAGACCATGATGCTGCAGAACATCGCCCAGAGCATCACCGACAACCACCCCGAGGTCTACCTCATCGTCCTGCTCATCGACGAGCGCCCGGAGGAGGTAACCGAGATGGCCCGCTCGGTGCGCGGCGAGGTGGTCTCCAGCACCTTCGACGAGCCCGCCAGCCGCCACGTGCAGGTGGCGGAGATGGTCATCGAGAAGGCCAAGCGCCTGGTGGAGCACAAGCGCGACGTGGTCATCCTCCTGGATTCCATCACCCGCCTGGCCCGGGCCTACAACACCGTGATCCCGTCCTCGGGCAAGGTGCTCACCGGCGGCGTGGACGCCAACGCCCTGCACCGGCCCAAGCGCTTCTTCGGCGCCGCCCGCAACGTGGAGGAGGGCGGCTCGCTCACCATCCTCGCCACCGCCCTCATCGACACCGGCTCGCGCATGGACGACGTGATCTACGAGGAGTTCAAGGGCACCGGCAACATGGAGGTGCACCTGGACCGGCGCATCGCCGAGAAGCGCATCTACCCGGCCATCAACATCAACCGCTCGGGCACCCGCCGCGAGGAGCTGCTCACCAAGCCCGACGAGCTGCAGATGATGTGGATCCTGCGCAAGGTGGTGCACGACATGGACGAGCTGGCGGCCATGGAATTCCTCCACGACAAGCTCAAGGCCACCAAGACCAACGCCGAGTTCTTCGACTCCATGAAGCGCTGAGGCGCTGCCCGGCGCTTCGCCCCATCGGTTTCAGCGGATCTCTCCGGTGCCCGGCGCGGGCGTTCCGCCGGCCGCTCCCCGCCCTGGCCGCGGCCCCCTCGCGGCAATAACCGATATCAATCAGTCACTTGCAGTGTGTCCGGGCGACGCGGTTCACACTCCGGGGCTGTGGGTTTTGACTCCCGCCGCCGCTCCCGGCAAGATTTGAAGGTGCCCGGGAGGCGGGCAAATTGATTGTTATCGGCCGGCGGGCGGCCGGACTTTAGCCCGCGGGCCCCTGGAGCCCCGAACCATGAGCGACACCACTGACCGCGCCCCCCTGCCCGATGCGGACGACTTCGCCTTCTGGTCGGAGCTGGCCCGGCGCGACCCGGAGCGTTTCGAGGCCCTGCGCGGGCGGCTCATCCTGGACTTCCTGGCCAGCGTGCCGCCCGAGCGGCGCCGGCGCCTGGAGGGCCTGCAATGGCGCATCGACGCCGAGCGCCGCCGGGCGGGCACCCCGCTGGCGGCCTGCATCCGGCTCTCGGGCATGATGTGGGAGTCCTGCGCCGCCCTCCAGGACGCCCTGCGCGGCCAGCCGCCGGTCCGGCGCCCGCGGGCGGAGGTGGTGGCCCTGCGCCCGGTCCCGGCCTGAGCGTTGACTTTCCGGCGCCATGGGCCAACATTGAAGTAGAGCCCGGCCCGCCGGGCGCAGCAGTACCGGTCCATGTCCCGCACGCCGTCTCCATCTCCCCGCTTCGACTTCGACCACTGGGCCGAGCTGGCCCGCCGTGACCCGGCCGTGTTCGAGGAGCTGCGCCGGCTGACCCTGGATCTGGCCATCCTCAAGCGGTCGCGGGAACGGCGCGCGCGCCTGCGGGGGCTGCAGTGGCGCATCGACCGCCTGCGGGAGCAGGCCCCCAACCCCCTGGCCGCCTGCGTCAAGATCTCGGGCCTCATGTGGGACAATTTCGAGCGCCTGCAGGCGGGCTGGAACGACCCCGCCTCGCTCCGGCGCGGTCCCGCCGCCGGCATCCGCCGCCTGCCGCCGCGGGGCGACTGACCGGCCCCGCCCGCCTTGCCCGCGGCGGCGCATTTCCGTACAATCCGCCACCCCTGACGCGCGGTGCCGGCGACGGCCGGAAGGCGGCGCGGGACCACGAGGACTGAACACCATGAAACCCGGCATCCATCCCGAATATTCCGAGATCAAGGTCACCTGCAGCTGTGGCAACAGCTTCACGACCCGTTCCACCCTGGGTCGCGACCTGACCCTGGAAGTGTGCTCCCAGTGCCACCCCTTCTTCACCGGCAAGCAGAAGATCGTGGACACCGCCGGCCGGGTGGACAAGTTCCGCCAGAAGTACGGCATGAAGTGAATTGGCCTGCCTGCCGCTGACACGGGCGCCCCTTGCGGGCGCCTGTCTGTTTGCGGGCTGGCTGGCTGCGGCGCACGCGCAGGAGCCCTGCCCCGCCGACCGCGTGGACCAGCGGGTGGTGGTGGCCCGCGTGTTCGACGGCGACACCCTGCGCCTGTCCGACGGCCGGGTGCTGCGCCTGGTGGGGGTCAACACCCCCGAGCGGGCCCGTGACGACCGGCCCGCCGAGCCCGGTGCGGCCGCGGCCACCGCCGCCCTGCGCCGGCTGGCACCGCCCGGCAGCCGCCTGGCCCTGCGCCTGGACGCCGAGCGCCGCGACCGCCACGGCCGGCTGCTGGCCCATGCCTTCACCCCCGGCGGCCGCAACCTGACCCGGGTACTGCTGGAGGAAGGCCACGGCTTCCACCTGGTGATCCCGCCCAACGTCTGGGCCCATGCCTGCTACCGGGCGGCGGAACGCCGGGCCCGGGCACAGCGCCGCGGGGTCTGGCGCCTGCGCGCCCACGCACCCCTGACCGCCGCCGACCTGGCCCCCGGCCGCGAGGGCTTCCACCGGGTGCGCGGCCGGGTGCAGCGCGTGGGACGCTCGCGCCGGTCGCTGTGGCTCAACCTCGAGCCGCCGCTGGCGATAAGGATCCCGAGGGCCGACCTGCGCTGGTTCGATGGCGACCCGGCCGCCCTCGCCGGCCGCCGGGTGGAGGCCCGCGGCTGGCTGCGCCGGCACCGGGGGCGCTGGTGGCTCACCGTGCGCCACCCCGACATGCTGGAGATCGACCCACCGCAGGAGACACGGCAAAGACCATGAACAAGCCCAGGGAGACCGATGCCCAGCGCCTGCGGCGGCGGGCGCTGGACTACCACGCCCGGCCGGTGCCGGGCAAGATCGCCACCGCGCTCACCAAGCCGTGCGAGACCCAGGCCGAGCTCTCCCTGGCCTACACCCCCGGGGTGGCGGCGCCGGTGCGGGAGATCGCCCGTGACCCCGACTGCGCCTTCCGCTACACCGGCAAGGGCAACCTGGTGGCGGTGGTCACGGATGGCAGCGCGGTGCTGGGGCTGGGCCGGGTGGGAGCGCTGGCGGGCAAGCCGGTGATGGAAGGCAAGGCGGTGCTGTTCAAGCGCTTTGCCGACATCGACGTGTTCGACATCGAGGTGGACGCCCCCACGCCGGAAGCCTTCATCGAGACCGTGGCCCACATCGCCCCCACCTTCGGCGGCATCAACCTGGAGGACATCGCCGCCCCCCACTGCTTCCGCATCGAGGCCGCGTTGCGCGAGCGGCTGGACATCCCGGTGTTCCACGACGACCAGCACGGTACC
>JALUTW010000434.1 GCA_027021685.1 Chromatiales bacterium
TCGGTGCGTCCCGGGCGCTGGCACGTGCTCGAGCTCGAGCGCGACCGGCACGGGCGGATCGTGCGGCGGACCGAGCGGGGCTACGCCCCCGACCCCGGGGCCCCCGGCGGCTGGCGGCCGATCGAGCGGCGGGTCGGCTACCGCTGGCTCGGGCCGCACCGGGTGGAGGTGGACGGCCCGCTCCCGGGCCGTGGGGACGTGTGGCGGATCGTGCACGACCCCGCCACCCGCCTCGTCGAGGCCGTCGAGGGCCCCGAGGGGACGGGGGTGCGGGTGCTCGCGCGCGACGGGGCAGGGCGCATCACCCGGATCGCCCCCGCGGGCGAGGTGCCGGTCGAGATCGGCTACGACGCCCGGGGCCGTCCGGTGGCCGTCGCGCAGGGCGGGCGCGGGCTCCGTGCGCGCTGGGACGCGGCAGGCCGCCTCCTCGCGCTCGCCTTCCCCGACGGGCGCAGCCTGCGGCTCGAGCGTGACGGCTGGGGCCGGGTGGTGGGGCTGCACGCCCCGGACGGGTCGCTGGTGCGCACGGGTGCGGGGCTTGCCGTCCTCGACTGGCGCGGCCGGGTGCGCGCGCGGCTGCCCGCCGGCCCGACACCCCCCGCCGCGGGCCCGTCGCCCGCCGCCCTGGGGCCGGCACCCGGCCCGGGACCCGGCGTGGTGCGGCTTGCGGCCTGGCTGGTGGGGGTGCGCGACGGGGCCGGGCGGCTGAGCGCCTACGGGCTCGACGACTTCGGGCGGCTGGTGCTCGAGCACAGCCCCGCGCGGGGGCGGTGGTGGTACCGCTACGATGCCGCAGGGCGCCTGACCGAGCGGATCTTCCTCGGCCCGCCCCGGGGCCGGCCCGAAGCCCAGGCGCCCGGGTCCGCATCCCCCGTCCCCATCCCCGTGGGCGCGGCTTCATCCTCCGCCCGCCCCCTCGTCACCCGCTACCGGTACGATGCCGCCGGCCGCCTGATCGGGGTCACCCTCCCCGGCGGGGAGAGCTGGCGGCTCGAATGGGACCGTGCCGGCAGGCTCCTCGCCCGCTACCGCTACGACCTCCTGCGCCGGCGGATCGCCTCCGAATGGCACCACCCCGACGGCACCGTCACCCGCAGGCTCTACCTCTGGGAAGGCCCGCGGCTGCTCGCCGTCCTCGACGGCAAAGGTGAGATCCTCAGGCAGTTCCTCTGGCTCGGCTGGCGGCCGGTGGCGATCCTCACGCCCGGGGGCACGTTCCACGTCCACACCGACCACCGGGGCGCGCCGACGGAGGTGACGGACGAGGAAGGAAGGATCGTCTGGACGGCGGACTACGCCCCGTTCGGAAGGGCGCACGTCGATCCCGACCCGGAT
>JALUTW010000435.1 GCA_027021685.1 Chromatiales bacterium
CCTGGCGCGCGCGCTGGTACTCCAGCTCCGCCTGGGCCACCTGGGCATCGGCCTGCCGGAGCTGGATGAAGCGGTCGCGCCGGAACAGGGGCTGGTTGAGGCTCAGGGTCAGGGTGGTGTCGCTGAAGTCGCGCCTGCCCGGGGTGGAAAAGGCGCTGGCCGTGATGTCCTGGCTCACCTCGCTGCGCTGGCCGGTGAGGGTGAGGCTGGGCAGCAGGCCGGCCAGGGCCTGGGGACGTGCCTCGAGGGCGGCCAGCCGCTCGGCCTCGGCGGCGCGGAACACGGGGTCGGCCTCCAGGGCCAGGTCGTAGACCTGGCGCAGGTCCTGGGCCGCGGCGCCGGCGGACAGCAGGGCGGCAGCGAGCATCATGGTTGCGCGTTTCATCTCGGACATCCTTGGGCCGGTGTCACCGGCGGTTCCTTGTTCACTCAATAGCGGGGCATGGCCGGGTCCACCTCGCGGGCCCAGGCCTCCACCCCGCCTTCCAGGTTGATCACGTTGTCGAACCCCAGCCGTTCCAGGTACAGGGCCACCTGGCGGCTGCGGATGCCGTGGTGGCAGATGACCACCACCTCCGCTTTCGGGTCCAGCAGGGGTGCTGTCTCGGGCACCCGCCGCATGGGCACCAGGCGCGAGCCGGGGATGTGGCAGCGCTCGAACTCCCAGGGCTCGCGCACGTCCAGCAGCAGCGGCGGATCACCCTCCTGCAGGCGGGCGGCCAGCTCCTGGGGCCGGAAGCGGCGCATGGCGTCCCGCCCGCGTGCAGCGTTCAAAGAACGAAGCGCTGCGGCCGGGGCGCGTTGACGAGCGGGGGCAGCAGGGTCTCGAACAGGTCCTCGCTGGCCCACTCGTCCTCCGCCACCCGGGTGACCAGGCGTGCATTCATCACCGGCGGCTCGCCCACGATGGCGAACAGCCGCCCGTCCGGTGCCAGATCCCGCTTCCAGACCTCTTCCAGCACGGGCACGGATCCGGTGAGGACGATGACGTCGTAGGGGGCATGCCGCGACCAGCCGCGGGCGGCATCGCCGGTCTCCAGGGTCACGTTGTCCAGGTCGTGGGCCGCCAGCCGCTCGCCGGCGGAGGCGGACAGGTCCTCGAAGATCTCCACCGAGTACACGTGGCGGCCCCGGTGGGCCAGCAGGGCGGCGAGATAGCCCGAGCCGGTGCCCACCTCCAGGACGGTGTCATCGGGCTGCACGTCCAGGGCCTGGAGCAGGCGGGCCTCCACCTTGGGCGCCATCATCACCTGGTCGTGGCCGATGGGAATGTTCATGTCGGCAAAGGCCAGGTTGCGGTAGCGCGGCGGCACGAAGTCTTCCCGCGGCACG
>JALUTW010000436.1 GCA_027021685.1 Chromatiales bacterium
CCTCGCCGGCCTGCCCGTGATCCTGCTGGGCAGCGGGATCTGGATCTGGCACCGCCGCCGGCGGCGGTGACGGCTGCGCGGTGAGGCATCCGCGTGGAATTTTGAGAAAGGTTCGGCGCTGAAGTCTTTCAGGTCCTGAACACGACCCGGTATCCGACATGCAGAAACGCAACGTGATCAACCTGGCCCTGGCGGGACTGGTGATGGTGCTGGCCCTGGCGGTGCTGCTGGCCCCCGAGGACGAGCCCCCGCCCAGGCCCCCGCTCACGCCGCTCAAGCAGTCCGACATCGAGCGGCTGGAGATCACCCGTCCCCGCCAGCCGGGCGTGGTGCTGGTGCGCGAGGACGGGGCCTGGTTCCTGGAAGAGCCGTGGCCGGTATGGGCCAACGCCTTCAAGGTGGAGAGCCTGCTGCGCCTGGCCGAGACGCCCAGCCTCGCCCGTTACGAAATGAAGGATCTCGACCCCGCCCGCTTCGGCCTCGACGCGCCGCTGGCCACGGTCAACTTCAACGACAGCGTGACCCTGGAGTTCGGCAACAGCGAGCCGGTGAACCAGCGGCGGTACGTGCGCGCGGGCGACACCCTGCACCTCATCACCGACACCTTCTACTGGCAGCTGGGTGCCAAGGCGCACACCTTCGTGGGCCACGGCCTGGTGCCGCCCAATGCCGCCGTCACCGGGCTCGAGCTGCCGGGCCTCAGGCTGAGCCTGGAGAAGGGCGCCTGGCAGGTGACACCGGCGCCGGGAGAGGCCGCCGCCGACCGGGCCCAGGCCCTGGTGGACGAGTGGAAGAACGCCCAGGCGCTGGAGGTGCGCCCGGTGGACAAGGCCGATCCCAGGGGCGGCCGGGCGGTGACCGTTCACCTCGAGGGGGCCCCCGTCATCCGCTACCGGCTGGTGCAGGACGAGGACAGGGACGAGGTGCGCCTGGTGCGCCCCGACCTGGGCCTGGCCTGGGTGCTGGCCGCGGAGCCGGCGGAACGCCTGTTCAAACTGCCGCCGCCCCCCAAGGCCCCACAGGCCGAAGGGGACGGAACCCCGGCCGCGAAGGAGCAGACGGACGACACGGTGCAGGAGTCCGGCGACGCGGGCGGCCGCCATAACTAGAACCTATCTCAAAATTCCCCACGGCCGCGCGCCTGGCGATTTTCGGTGGGGGCTGATGAGCATGGCTGCACGGGAAAGCAATGCCGGCGTCTTGGCCACGGAGAGCGCTTGGGGTGAAAATCGCCGGCGCCCCAAGGGGTTGCGAGCCACGCCCACGCCGGCGGCGTTGCGCCGCTGGCCCGTACAACGAGTACTGTGCTGCGCGGCGCGCCTTGCCG
>JALUTW010000437.1 GCA_027021685.1 Chromatiales bacterium
CGTGCTCGGCGGTCCGGCGGAGTTCACCGTGTTCACCCAGCAGACACCGGACGGGCCGGTGGTCCGGATCGCGGCCTGGGGCGAGGCGGCGCCGGCCGCGGTCAACCGCCTGCTCGGGGAGCTGGGCCGCGGCCGCGTCACCGCCCCCCAGGCCTGGCAGGGCCTGTTTCAGGCGGGCTACCAGGCGGGCTACCAGGCGGGCTACCAGGCGGGCCGCGCCGCTCCTCCATCCCGGCTGACCGGCATCACCCGCCTGCCGGCGGCGGCCTTGAGGCTGCCGCCGCCGGTGAAGGCGGACCCGGACGGGCGCGTCCAGGTGGTGGTCACCCTCCTCGAGCCGGCGGGGTCGGCTCCGGTGCTGGGCCTGGACCTGGGCGAGCGGATCTCCACACGGTGGCGGCTGCGGCACGCGGAGAACGGGATGGTGCCCGAACGGGGAACCATCCATTTCGGTGGCCGGGCCCGGCTGCCGGACGAGCCGGTCCTGTTCGTGCGCGGGAGTCCCGGGTGGGTGCCCCTGCGCGACTGGCTGGCCGTGGCCCGGTCGCTGCCCGGGGTCACCGGCGCCCTGCACCTGCCACTGCGCCTGGCAATGGGCCGGGTGGTACTGGGCAAGGGGACCAGCGCGGTGCAAGCCCCCTCCGCCACCGGGCTGGCCCCGCACGACATTCCCCCGGTGAGCGGCACGGTGGACGATCTCACCGTGGGCGACACGGACCTCGGAAGGCTGCGGGTGGACCTGAGCCACTCGCTGCACGGCCTGGACATCAACCACTTCGATCTTGGCACCGAGGTCTACGACATTCGCATCAGCGGGAGCTGGACCCGGCGCCGCCAGGCGCAGGAGACCGCCCTCACCGTCAGGGCCCGGACCTCGGACGCGGGGGCCATGATCTCGCGCCTGGGCTACCAGGGGATCATCGACCGGGGCGAGGGGGAGGCCGAGGTGACCCTGTACTGGGAGGACTCGCCGTTCGCCTTCGCCTGGGACAAGGTGCGGGGCCGGGCCCGCATCGATCTGCGTGACGGCAGCCTGCGCGACGTGGAGCCCGGCGCCGGCCGCCTGCTGGGCCTGCTCAGCCTGTCGGGGCTGGCGCGGCGGCTGGTCCTGGATTTCCGCGACCTGGCCAGCGAAGGGCTGCACTTCGACCGTCTCGGCGGCACGTTCCGCATCAAGGCGGGGAATGCCTTGACCGACGACCTGGAGATGAGGAGCACCGTGGGACTGGTGCAGGTGCGCGGGCGCACCGGGCTGGCGGCGCGTGACTTCGACCAGTACATCATCGTGCAGCCGGGGGTGGGCGACACGGTGGCGGTGGGCAGCGGCCTGGCTTTCGGGACCCAGGTGGGGGTGGTGGTGCTGCTGCTGGACCGCCTGTTCGGCCGGCCCATCGATACCGCTTCCAGCGTCCAGTACCATGTCACCGGTTCCTGGGAGGCCCCGGTGATCCGCAAGATCAAGGCGCCGCGGGCACCGGCGGCCGGCGACGAGGACGAGGAAGACGAAGACGATTTCTGACCGCCGCCTCGTCCCGGAGTCCCGGGCGGTGGCCTTCCGCCGCGCTTGGCACCGCTGATGCCGGGTGGCAATGTGGTATCCTGCATCACATGAAGAACTTCTTGATTCCCTTGCTGTTTTGTGTCCAGGCTGCGGCCGCCGCCGAGCCCCGCTTTCTGCTCTCTGCCGGCGAGTGGGCGGTGCCGCGCGATGCGGACGCGGTGCGCGCCATGCCCGCCCTGCGGGAGGCGGTGAAGGCCCTGGACGCACGGCCGGGTGCGCGCCTGCGCCTGCGCTATCCCGGCGGTGACGAGGGCACGATGTGGGTGCACGAGGTGCGGGCCTGGCTGGTGTCGCTGGGGGTCTCCTCCGCCCGCCTGGAGCTGGTGCCGGGCGCGGAGCGGGGCGACGTGCTGGCGCTGGAAGTGGTGGCGCCGCCGGGAGGGCAGCCGTGAGGCGGGTGGCGGCGGTGCAGATGGCCTCGGGGCCCAATGTGAGCGCCAACCTCAACGAGGCCGGGCGGCTCATTTCGCGCGCGGTGGATGCCGGGGCCGAGCTGGTGGTGCTGCCCGAGAACTTCGCCCTCATGGGCATGAGCGAGCAGGACAAGGTGGCAGCGCGGGAGTCCGAGGGCAGCGGTCCCATCCAGGACTTCCTTGCCGAACAGGCCGACAAGCACCGGGTCTGGATCGTGGGCGGCACCGTGCCCCTGGCCACCGCCGATCCCGGGCGGGTCCGTGCCGCCTGCCTGGTGTTCGACGAGCGGGGCCGGCGCCGGGCTCGCTACGACAAGATGCACCTGTTCGACGTGCAGATCGAGGAGAGCGGCGAGCAGTACGACGAGTCGGCCACCATCGAGCCGGGCACCCGGCCGGTGGTGGTGGACACCCCCTTCGGCCGCCTGGGCCTGGCGGTGTGCTATGACCTGCGCTTCCCCGAGCTGTTCCGCGAGATGGCCGCCGGCGGTGCCGAGCTGTTCGCCCTGCCGGCGGCCTTCACCGCGCTCACCGGCGCCGCCCACTGGGAGGTGCTGGTGCGGGCGCGGGCGGTGGAGAACCTGGCCTACGTGGTGGCGGCGGCCCAGGGCGGTTATCACGTCAACGGCCGCGAAACCCACGGCGATTCCATGGTGGTGGATCCCTGGGGCCGGGTCCTGGACCGCCTGCCGCGCGGCTCGGGCTTCGTCATCGGCGAGGTGGACCTGGAGAACGTGCGCCGCACCCGGAGCAACTTCCCGGTGCTGGAGCACCGCCGCATCGGCTGCGGGCAGGAGGTGACATGAGCGCCCCGGCCCTGGACATCGCCCGCCGTGTCCTGCTGGAGCCCGGCGGCGTCGACGACGGCGCGCTGCAGCGCACCCTGGACCGCATCATGGGGCGCGCCGTGGACCGCGCCGATCTCTATTTCCAGACCGTGCGCCACGAGTCCTGGTCGCTGGAGGACGGCATCGTGCGCGAGGGCAGTCACGGCATCGACCAGGGCGTGGGCGCGCGCGCCATCGCCGGCGAAAAGACCGGCTTCGCCTATTCCGACGAGATCGTGGCGCCGGCACTGGAGCGCGCGGCGGAGGCGGCGCGCGCCATCGCCCGCAGCGGCGGCGAGGGCCGGATCCAGGCCTGGCGGTCGGTGCCCGGCCACGACCTGTACCTGCCGGAGGATCCCCTGGCCTCGTTGCCGGCGGCGGACAAGGTGGCCCTGCTCAGGCGCGTGGACCAGGCGGCCCGGTCCGCCGACCCGCGGGTGAGCCAGGTGTTCGTCTCCCTGGCCGGGGTTCACGAGGTCATCCTGGTGGTGGACACCGAGGGCACGCTGGCGGCCGACGTGCGCCCGCTGGTGCGGCTCAACGTCACGGTCATCGCCGAGCAGGGCGGCCGCCGCGAGCAGGGCAGCGCCGGCGGCGGCGGGCGCTTCGGCTACGGCTGGTTCCTGGAGGACGACCGCGCCGGCGGTTTCGCCCGCGAGGCGGTGCGCCAGGCCCTGGTCAACCTGGAGGCGGGTGAGGCCCCCGCCGGGACCATGGACGTGGTCCTGGGCCCCGGCTGGCCCGGGGTGCTGCTGCACGAGGCGGTGGGCCATGGCCTGGAGGGCGACTTCAATCGCAAGGGGTCGTCGGCCTTTGCCGGCCGCCTGGGCGAGCGCGTGGCCTCGCCCCTGTGCACGGTGGTGGACGACGGCACGCTGGAGCACCGGCGCGGCTCCCTCAACGTGGACGACGAGGGCGTGCCCACCTCGCGCACCGTGCTCATCGAGAACGGGGTGCTCAAGGGCTACATGCAGGACCGGCTCAATGCCCGCCTCATGGGCATGGCCCCCACCGGCAACGGCCGCCGCGAATCCTATGCCCATCTGCCCATGCCGCGCATGACCAACACCTTCATGCTGCCGGGCGCCCATGATCCGCAGGAGATCATCGCCTCGGTCCAACGCGGGCTCTACGCGGTCAACTTCGGCGGCGGCCAGGTGGATATCACCTCGGGCAAGTTCGTGTTCTCCGCCTGCGAGGCCTACCTCATCGAGAACGGGCGCGTCACCCGGCCGGTCAAGGGCGCGACCCTGGTGGGCAACGGCCCCGATGTGCTCACCCGCGTGACCATGGTGGGCAACGACCTGCAACTGGACACCGGCATCGGCACCTGCGGCAAGGAGGGGCAGAGCGTGCCGGTGGGCGTGGGCCAGCCCACCCTCAAGGTGGAAGGGCTCACCGTGGGCGGCACCGCCCACTGAGGAGTGCCGCCGTGAGCCGTCCCGCCCACCTGCTGACCCCTGCTTCATCAGCCTGGCCGGCCGACGTCGATCCGCAGCGGCTGCACGACCTGGTGGCGCAGGTGCTGGAGCGCGCCCGCGCCGCGGGCGCCGATGCGGCCGAGGCCGGCCTCACCGCGGACAGCGGGCTGTCGGTCAACGTGCGTCTGGGCGAGGTGGACACCCTGGAGTACCACCGCGACAAGGGCCTGGGCGTGACCCTGTACTTCGGCCGGCGCAAGGGCAGCGCCAGCACCACCGACTTCAGTCCCCGTGCCATCGCCGAGACCGTGGCCGCGGCGGCGGACATCGCCCGCTACACCTCCGAGGATCCCTGCGCCGGGCTGCCCGACGCGGCCGACCTCGCGCGCGAGATCCCGGATCTCGACCTCTACCATGCCTGGGACCTGGATGCCGACGCCGCCATCGCCCTGGCCCGGGAGTGCGAGGCCGCGGCCCTGGGGTTCGATGCCCGGATCACCAACTCCGAAGGCGCCACCCTCGACACCCACGGCGGCTACCGGGTCTACGGCAACACCCACGGCTTCCTTGCCGGCTACGCCAGCTCGCGCCACAGCCTGAGCTGCACCGTCATCGGGGAGGAGGACGGCGCCATGCAGCGCGACTACTGGTACACGGTGGCGCGCCATCCCGAGGACCTGGAGCCGGCGGAGGCGGTGGGCCGGCACGCGGCGCGGCGCACGGTGCGGCGGCTGGGGGCGCGAAGCATGACCACCGGCCGCATGCCGGTGCTGTTCGCGCCCGAGGTGGCGCGCGGCCTGGTGGGACACTTCCTGCGCGCCATCAACGGCCACGCCCTGTACCGCAAGGCCTCGTTCCTGCTGGATCACCTGGGCCGGCCGGTGTTCCCGGACTGGCTGGACATGGACGAGCGGCCCCACCTGCCGCGGGCGCTGGGCTCGGCGCCGTTCGACAACGAGGGCGTGGCCACCCGCAGCCGCCACCTGGTGGAGGGCGGCGTGCTCAAGGGCTACGTGCTCGACAGCTACTCGGCCCGGCGCCTGGGCCTGCACACCACCGGCAACGCCGGCGGCACCCACAACGTGTTCGTGGGTGACAGCGGGCTGGACTTCGACGGCCTGCTGGAAAAGATGGGCGATGGCCTGCTGGTCACCGAGCTCATGGGGCAGGGGGTCAACCCGGTGACCGGCGACTACTCCCGCGGCGCGGCCGGCTTCCGCATCGAGAACGGGGCCATCGCCGGCCCGGTGCACGAAATCACCATCGCCGGCAACCTCCGCGACATGTACCGCGGCATCGTCGCCACCGGCACCGACTACGACCGGCGCGGCAACGTGATCACCGGCTCCATCCTCGTGGGCGAGATGACCGTCGCCGGCCGGTGAGTCCCGTTTTCAGATCGACGCGAGGGCGCAGAGCCGCCGGGGTGGACCCATGCCTCGTGTTGCAACGCAGTGGCGCAGAGGCAGAACCGTGCCTTGTATTTCAACGCAGAGGCGCAGAGACGCAGAGGACGCAGAGAATGGATGTTCATGAATACATGGCCCCGGCGCGGGCGGCAGCATCATGGCCTCGCCATATACCTGCAGATTCAGGATCTTTGTGTCCTTTGCCTTGAAACGGAGGCGGGGTCTGACAAGATCTGTTCAACGGAAAGATGCGAGGAAACGGGATTTACGAATACATGAACCAGGCTGGATGCGGCGGCACCGTCGCCAGGGCCTCGTCATCCACCCACAAGCCCAGAATCTCTGCGTCTCTGCGCCTCGGCGTTTGCATCACGGAAGGGGAAACTTTCATCGCGGCCGGGGGCCGCTCCTACACCATGTTGTTCAACCCGTAGGAGTGCCGCCTTCGGCGCGAATCCCAAACGCGGCGGTCATCCCTCGCGCGGCAAAAAACCTTCAATGCAAAGACGCAGAGGCGCAGCGGTAGAACCATACCTTGCGTTGAAGCTGTGTAGGAGAAAATTCCCAGTCCCCAGCCCCCAGCCCCTTACAGAAGATACAGAGTCGCCAGGCCGAGGAAGGCAAAGAAGCCCACCACGTCGGTGATGGTGGTGAGCACCACCGACCCGGCCAGGGCCGGGTCCACGCCCAGGCGCCGCAGCACCAGCGGGATGACGGCGCCGGAGACGGCGGCCACCGCCAGGTTGATGA
>JALUTW010000438.1 GCA_027021685.1 Chromatiales bacterium
TTTCTGAAGGGGAGCCTGGCCACGGGGACGGTGGCGGTGGCGGTGAGCGCGGGGCTGCTGAGCCCGCGGCTGGTGCTGGCGGCGTGGCCCAAGGCGGCGTTCGAGGCCAAGAGCGTGCAGGCGGGGCTGAGCAGCCTGCTGGGCTCGGACACCACCACGCCGAGCACGGACATCAACATCAAGGCGCCGGACATCGCCGAGAACGGTGCGGTGGTGCCGGTGACGGTGTCCACCGGGCTGTCCAACGTGGAGTCCATCGCCGTGTTCGTGGAGAAGAACACCGCGCCGCTGGCGGGCAACTTCGTGCTCGGCGAGCGGGCCAGGGGCTATGTGTCCACGCGCCTGAAGATGCGCAAGACCTCCAACGTGATTGCGGTGGTCAAGAGCGGCGGCAAGCTGCTGTCGGCCCGCAAGGAGGTCAAGGTGACCATTGGCGGCTGCGGCGGCTGATGGGTTCGGGCACAGAGCAGAACTGAAGAGGACACGAACATGGCAAAGACGATCCGCATCCGGGCCAAGGCCAAGGGGGACACCACCACGGTCAAGGCCCTCATCACCCATCCCATGGAGACCGGGCAGCGCAAGAACAAGAAGACGGGGAAGAAGATCCCGGCCCATTTCATCCAGGAAGTGGTGTGCAAGCACAACGGCGCCACGGTGATGACCGCCCAGTGGGGGCCGGCCATCTCCAAGAACCCTTACCTGTCGTTCCAGTTCACCGGCGGCAAGGCCGGCGACACCATCGAGCTCTCCTGGGTCGACAACAAGGGCCAGAGCGATTCCGCCAGCGCCAAGATCCGCTGAGCTGCGCACCCGGCCACTCTGATCACGCTGTGACAGGAGCTAACAACATGAAAAGACTGTTTGTATCGGCAATTGCATTCACCCTTCTGGGGGGGGTCTCCCTGGGTGCCATGGCGACCCCGGCAGAGGACCTCAAGGCCTTCCGCGCCTACTTCTTCAAGCGCTTCCCCGGCGTGCCCCTGCAGGAGTACGCCAACGGCATCTACGCCATCGACAAGAACCGGCGCCTGGAGTGGGAGGCGATGGAGGAATTCCCGCCCTACGAGCCCGCGCTGGACATCGGCAAGGAGCTGTTCGAGAAGTACAACGTGGGCAAGTGCTTCAAGAACGGCGGCATCGGCATCCGCCAGAACTACCCCTGGTTCGACAAGAAGACGGGCAAGGTGCACACCCTGCCGGGTGACGTCATGGCCTGCCTGAAGAAGAACGGAGTGGATGTCAAGAAGGAGAAGATCAAGTACAAGACGGGCAAGCTGGCGGCCATCGTGGCCTACATGGCCTATACCTCGCGGGGCAAGAA
>JALUTW010000439.1 GCA_027021685.1 Chromatiales bacterium
ATCCGGCGGTGGACGTGTTCGACCGCGAGACCGTGTTCATCGAGACGGTGCTGGCCGGGCTGCTGGACCGCCTGCCCGACCTGCGCGTGGTGCTGGAGCACATCACCACCGAGTTCGCGGTGGACTTTGTGCGCGGCGCCGGGCCCAACGTGGCCGCCACCATCACCGCCCACCACCTGCTCTACAACCGCAACGCCATGTTCCGCGGCGGCCTGCGACCGCACTACTACTGCCTGCCGGTGCTCAAGCGCGAGCGCCACCGCCGGGCCCTGGTGGAGGCAGCGGTCTCGGGCGACGCCTGCTTCTTCCTCGGCACCGACAGCGCCCCGCACCCGCGCGCGCGCAAGGAGAGCGCCTGCGGCTGCGCCGGGATCTACACCGCCCACGCAGCGCTGGAGCTGTACGCCGAGGTGTTCGAGGCCGCCGGCGCGCTGGACCGGCTCGAGGCGTTCGCCAGCCACCACGGTGCCGACTTCTACCGCCTGCCGCGCAACACCGGCACCGTCACCCTGCGGCGCGAGGCCTGGACCGTGCCGGATGCACTGCCCCTGGGCGACGGCGACGAAGTGGTGCCCCTGCGCGCGGGCGAGACCGTGGCCTGGCAACTGGTTACGGAGGACGGATAATCAAGATGAATCAGGAACTCACCGAGGCATGCCGCCATGGCATGTTTCCGATCCCCTCACCCTGTCCCTCTCCCTGAGGGAGAGGGAACTGCCATTTCATGTGCGATCCGGCCATCCTGCAGGAAATGCTTTTTTGTCCCCCCGTCACGTCCCCGCAAGAGACGGAACCGTCACTCCATGCGTAATTCATGTTCGCGCCGGGGGGCGCTCCTACCAGGGGCAGCCAGGTGCAGGAGCGGCCCCGTTCAGAGGACAGAGGACGGAAGACAGAGGACAGAAGGGCGTAGGGTACGGCGGTTTCGCCAGCACACCCCATACGGCCGATCTGATTTCAATTCAACAAGAATCTCTGCGTTCTCTGCGTCTCTGCGCCCTCTGCGTTTACATCACGGATGGGGCTACATCGCGCCGGGGAGCGCTCCTACCAGGGGCAATCAGGTGTGGGAGCGGCCCTGTCCAGAGGACAGAGGACGGAAGGCAGAGGTCGGAATGGCCGTGTAGGAGCGGCCCCCGGCCGCGAACCCCTCGCCGCAAATCGTCTTCCCTCTGCGCCCTTTGCGCCTTTGCGTCTTTGCGTTGAACAATCCGCCCGGCCCTTTTCAGTAGACCGCGGTGACGCCGTAGCCCTTGCGGCGCAGCAGTTCGAGAATACCCTCCCGGCCCGGCAGGTGCAGCGCGCCCACGGCGATGAAGGCG
>JALUTW010000440.1 GCA_027021685.1 Chromatiales bacterium
TCCTGTTGCTGGCCGCCGCGGTGCAGGCGGCCGAGCCGGCGCAGGCGTTGTTCGAGCGGGCCCGGTCGCTGGAGGCAGCGGGCAAGGTGGAAGCGGCCATGGCGGCCTACCGCCGTCTCATCGATGCCCACCCCGACCTGCCCGAACCCTACAACAACCTGGCGGTGCTCCATGCCCGCCGCGGCGAGCTGGAGCAGGCGCGCCGGCTGCTGCAGCAGGCCCTGGAGACCCATGCCAGCTATGCCGCGGTGTATCGCAACCTGCGCACGGTCAACGTGGAGCTGGCGCGGGACTCCTACATCAAGGCACTGGAGCTGAAGACCGGCCCCCACCGCATCGAGGTGGAGAGCCTGGCCGCCATCGTCCGGCCGGCACCCGCCGCGCCCCGGCCGCCGGCCCCGGAACCGCCGCCTGCCCCGGCGGCCGTGGCCGCGGCAACGGCGGTGCCGCCCGCCCCTTCGCCCGTTCCGGCGCCGCAGCCGGCCGCAGCGCCGGCCGCGGCGGCCGCTCCCATGCCGGTGCCCCAGGAGGTGGCCGATACCCTGCAGGCCTGGGCCGCGGCCTGGTCGGCGCGGGACCCGGACCTGTACCTGTCCTTCTACGACGAGAGCTTTCGCCCGCCCCGCGGGCTGGACCGCGCCGCGTGGGAGGCCCGGCGCCGGGAGCGCCTGCGGCGGCCGGCCTGGATCCGGGTGACCCTGTCGGACCTGCAGGTGGAACGCCTGGACAGCGACCGGGTGCGCCTGCGCCTGCGGCAGCGTTATGAAGCCGACCGATATGCCGATACCAGCATCAAGCGGTTCGTGCTGTGGCGCCGGCCCGGGGGCTGGCGCATCGTGCGGGAGGCGACACTGAAGGTGGAGCGCGGTTCGTGACGGCGGGAAGCAGGCGGCTGCGGCGCTGGGCGGCGGCACTCCTGGTGCCGGCCGCGGCCCTGGCCTGGCTGGGGACCACGGGAGCGGGCCACCAGGTGGCGGCCACCGCGCCGGCCATGACCGGCCAGGCCCTGGAGGGGCGCCTGGGCGAGGCCGCCCTGCGGCGGACCCTGGCCGAGCTGGACGCCCGCCTGGAGCGCCTGCCCGGGGACCCCGAGGCCAGGCTGCTGCGGGCCATGGTCCTGTTCAAGCTGGGGCGGCTGCCCGAGGCCCGGGCCGAGCTGGACGAGCTGGTGGCGGCGGCGCCCGGCTTCGGGCTGGCCCATGTGGTGCGCGGCGACCTCCTGCTGGCCGGAGTGGAGGCGGTGAGCGACGTGGGCGCGGGCATCCGGGTCCTGGGCCTGGGCGACCCCGGCGATGCCGAGCGGCGGCTCGAGGCCCTGCGGGCCGAGGCGCGGGCCCGCCTGCAGGCGTACCTGGCGCGCAACGCCACCGAGCGCGTGCCGCTGCAGCTCCTGCAGCTGGACCCCGCCACCGGTCCGGCGCTGCTGGTGGACAAGCTCCACAACCGGCTCTACGTGTTCGAGTCCACCGGCCCCGATGCCCCGCCGCGGCTGGTGCGCGATGTCTACGTGAGCATCGGCAAGCTCATCGGCGACAAGCAGAAGCGCGGCGATTTGCGCACGCCGGAAGGGGTCTACCGGGTGACCACCTGGATCCCCGACGAGAAGCTGCCGGACAGGTACGGCCTCGGTGCCTTTCCCGTCAACTATCCCAACCTGCTCGACCGGCGCCGGGGCAAGACCGGCTACGGCATCTGGCTGCACGGCACCGAGAAGCGCTACTACAGCCGCCCGCCCCGCGACAGCGAGGGCTGCGTGGTGCTGGCCAACAGCGATCTCGCCGCGCTGCGCCGCTGGGTCACGCCCGGGCGCACCCCGGTGATCATCGCTTCCAGCCTGGACTGGGTGCCGGTGGAACAGTGGCGCGCCGCCCGCGCCGAGGTGCTGGCGGCCCTGGAGGCCTGGCGCCGGGACTGGGAGAGCCTGGACGTGGAGCGCTACCTCAGTCACTACGATGCCGACTTCTGGAGCGGCACCGGGGATCTGGCCGCCTGGGCCGCGCGCAAGCGCCGCATCGCCCGGCAGAAGACCTTCCAGAAGGTGGCGCTGTCGGAGCTGTCGCTGTTTGCCTACCCGCGGCCGGTGGACGGGCGCCGGGTGGTGGTGGCCTGGTTCCGGCAGGACTACACCTCCAACAACTACCGCTCGCGCACGCGCAAGCGCCTGTACCTCGCCCGCGGCGGCGACGGTCCCTGGCGCATCCTCTACGAGGGCAGGTGATTCGGGTCCGGGGTTTCCGGGCCCGGGCGCTGTCAGCCCGCCCCGTAGCGCAGGCGGTACCAGAGCTGGCCCAGCCATTCCCGCAGCGCGGTGCGGGTGTCCTTCAGTCCCTCGGCGCTGGGCAGCAGGGCCAGCCCCAGGGGGCGGAGCTGGGCCGCGGTGTGGAAGCCGGTGGGGGCGGGCACCACCGTGAAGCCCTGGGCGGTGAAGGCCATCCTGGCCCGCGGCATGTGGGCCGCGTCGGTGATCAGGATGATGGTGTCCACGCCGGCGGTGGCCAGCACGGCGCGGCTGTTGACCGCCGCCTCCCAGGTGTTGCGGCTGGCGCGTTCCATCCAGCGGGCCGGCTCCAGGCCGGCCTCGGTGAGGACCTGCTGCATGAGTTCGGCCTCGGGCACCGCGGCGCCGTGAGGGTCCCCGCCCGACAGCAGCAGCGGCAGCCCGCTGCGCCGGTGCAGGCGGATGGCATAGCGCATGCGCGCCAGGGTGGCGGCGGAGACGGTGTCGGCGCCGCCGTACTCCGGCGCACCGGCGTGGCGGCCGCCGCCCAGGACCACGATGGCCCCCGCCCTGGGCTTCTCCAGCTCCAGCCCCGAGATGGGCGGAATCACCTCGACGAAGTACAGCAGCCGGTTGCCCACCGCCGGCAGGCTGGCGGCGACGAGCATGACGAAGGCCGCGATCATGAGCAGGGTGCCTGTGTGGTACCAGCGCCGCAGCAGCACCACGCCCAGCAGGATCATGGTGATCATCAGCCCCGGCGGCAGCAGCAGGGCCTCGGCGACGGCGATGAGGTAGGACTCCACCCCGGGCATCTCCTTGTCCGTTGTTGTGCCCAGCCTGACTAATGCCAGAAAAGGCGGGCCGTGTCTATGATCCGCTGCGTTCTGCGGGCGCCGGCAGGCCCAGGCGCCGGAGCAGGTGTCCCAGCAGGGCCTCGCCGGCGCGTTGCGGGTCCGTGCCCGGCGCCAGGTCCGCCAGGCGGGTGACGGGCAGGCCGGCGTGGCCGCAGGGGTTGATGCGGGCGAAGGGTGCCAGCTCGCAGTTCACGTTGAAGGCCAGGCCGTGATAGCTGCAGCCGCGGCGGATGCGCAGGCCCAGGGCCGCGATCTTGGCCCCGTCCACGTACACCCCGGGCGCATCGCGGCGGCCGCGCCCGGTGATGCCGTGCTCCGCCAGCAGGTCGATGACCGCCCCCTCCAGCCGCTCCACCAGGCCGCGCACGCCCAGGCCCAGCCGGCCCAGGTCCAGCAGGGCGTAGATCACCACCTGTCCCGGACCGTGCCAGGTCACCTGGCCGCCGCGGTCGCAGTGCACCACCGGGGTGGCGCCGGGGTCGAGGACGTGCTCCGGCCTGGCGTTGCGGCCCAGGGTGTAGACCGGGGGATGCTCCAGCAGCCACAGCTCGTCGGGGGTGGCCGGCCCGCGGGTGGCGGTGAAGTCCTGCATGCGGGCCAGGGTGGCGGCGTAGTCCACCCGGCCCGGGCGGCGCACCCGGGGCGGGGGCGGGGACATGGCGGCAACGGCGCTCACAGCCGCATCATGACCTGGCTGCATTCGGACAGCGCCAGGTAGATGGCGTCGAGCTGGGCCCGGCTGCGCGCGGTGATGACCGCGGTGACGCTCACGTAGCCACCGTGGCGGCTTTCCCGCTCGCGCAGCTCGTGCACGTCCTCCGCCGGCACGTGGGCGCGGACGATGGCCTCCACCGCCTCGCGCAGCCCCCCGCCGCTGCGGCCCATGGCCTTGATGGGAAAGCGGCAGGGAAACTGCAGCGGCGAGCCGGCGTGGTCGGTGGTCGCGCTCATGCCTCGGCCGCCTCGCGCAGGTTGCGCTTGTACTCCTGGTACAGGGGCATGATCCGGCGCCACACGGGACCGGGGCCGCCGCCCACCGGCCGGCCGTCGAGGCGGGTCACGGGCAGGACCTCGCGGGTGGAGCTGGTGATCCAGATCTCGTCGGCCCCGCGCAGCTCGGCCTCGGACACGGGGGCCTCGCGACAGGGCAGGCCGTGCGCACGGGCCAGCTCCAGCACCAGGTCGCGGGTGATGCCGGGAAGCATGAAGCGGCTCGTGGGCGGGGTGCGGATCTCGCCGTCGCGCACGATGAACACGTTGCTCGCCGCGCCCTCGGTCACCTGGCCGTCGCGCACCAGGATCGCCTCCAGCGCGCCGCGCTCCACCGCCTGCTGGCGCAGGAGAATGTTGGCCAGCAGGTTGACGGACTTGATGTCGCAGCGCGACCAGCGGATGTCCTCCAGCACCACCGCCGCCGCGCCTTCTTCCAGCAGGGCCGGGTCGGGCGGGTTGAGCGGAGAGACCATGGCGAACACCGTGGGCGCGGGTGCCCGGGGAAAGGCGTGGTCGCGGCTGGCCGGGCCCCGCGTCACCTGCAGGTACACCGAGCGGTCGCCGCCGGGGTTGCGGGCCAGCAGCTCGTCGATGAGTGCGGTCCAGCCGGGGGCATCCAGGGGCGGCTCCAGGCGGATGGCCTCCAGGCTGCGGGCCAGGCGCGCCAGGTGCTGGGGCAGGCGGAACGGCCGCCGGCCGTAGACCGGGATCACCTCGTAGACGCCGTCACCGAAGATGAAGCCCCGGTCCAGCACCGGCACCCGCGCCTGCGACAGCGGCAGCCATTCCCCGTTGAGGTGGACCGTGGGTTCGGCAGACATGAACGGGCGCCCGGGGCAGGCTACTGGAACAGCAGCACGATGCTGTCCACCATGCGCCGCCACAGGCCGCCGGCGGGGACGTCCATGAGCGCCACCAGCGGCCGCTCGGCCACCACTTCGTCGCCCACCTTCACCTGCACCATGCCGTAGGCGCGGCCCTTTTCGATGGGCGCCTCGATGAGCCGGTCCACCTGCATGTGGGCCTTGAGCCGCTTGCGCTGGCCGCGCGGCAGGGTGACGTAGAAGTCTTCGGCCAGGCCCAGCGGCAGCTCGCCGGGCTCGCCCTTCCACGCCCGCATGCGGGTGAGCTCCTCGCCGGCGGCATACAGGCGCACGGTGTCGTAGAACCGGAAGCCGTAGTTGAGCAGGGCGCGCGAGACGCTCACCCGCGCCTCCTCGCTGCGCGTGCCCAGCACCACCGAGATGAGCCGCATGTCGCCCTTGACCGCCGAGGTGATGAGGCAGTAGCCCGCCGACTCGGTGTGCCCGGTCTTGACCCCGTCCACCCGGTCGTCCAGCCACAACAGGCGGTTGCGGTTGGACTGGCGGATGCCGTTGTAGGTGTACTCCTTGATCCGGTACCACTTGTAGTACTCGGGAAACTCGGTGATGAGCGCGCGCGTGAGCCGGGCCAGGTCGCGCGCGGTGCTGTAGTGATCCTTGTGCGGCCAGCCGGTGGCGTTGGCGAAGTGGGTGTTGTCCATGCCCAGCGCGCGCGCGTGCTCGTTCATCAGCGCCACGAAGGCCTCCTCGCTGCCGCCGACGTGCTCGGCCAGGGCGATGCTGGCATCGTTGCCCGACTGCACGATCATGCCCAGCAGCAGCTCCTTCACCGGGACCCGCTTGCCCACCTCGATGAACATGCGCGAGCCGCCCATCTTCCACGCCTTCTTGCTCACCAGCACCGGTTCGTCCAGCGTGACCGAGCCGTTCTTCAGCTCGTGGAACACGGCATAGGCCGTCATGAGCTTGGTGAGGCTGGCCGGGGCCATGCGCCGGTCGGCGTTTTTCTCCGCCAGCACGCGGCCACTGTGGGCGTCCATCAGCAGCCAGGCGCGGGCCGCTACCTGCGGCGGGGGCGGTACGGGCGCGGCGGCTGCGGCCAGCGCCGGCAACAGGCACAGGGCGGCGGCGAGAAGGCGTACAACGATGGTCATGTGGTTCGGTTCCCCGGTGAAATGGGGCGTATTGTACTGCCTGGCCCGGCCGGGCCCAAATGGCGGCCTGCCCGCCGGTTCCGCCCGTGGTCTCCGGCGGCCGGGCCCGGGTTCCCGGCAGCCAGCCCTCCCGGCCCCCAGCACCCCGCCACAACTACCCGGCGGCCAGCGGCCAGCACCCCGCCACAACTACCCAGCGGCCAGCAGCCAGCACCCAGCAGCTTTTAGTGCACCACCACGTGGGGCTCGGTGATACCGAGGCTGGACAGGCGCCGGGCCAGGCGGTCGGCCAGCTCCACGCTGGACAGGGGCCCGATGCGCACCCG
>JALUTW010000441.1 GCA_027021685.1 Chromatiales bacterium
CCGCGTGTGGGGTTCGCGCTAGAGCAGCGCCGATACCGTACAATCCCCGGGATTCCACCGCCGTGGGGGAGGGGCATGGAGACCTACGAGAAAACGCTGGCCCTGCTCAACGACTTCATCTGGGGCCCGCCCATGCTGGTGCTGCTGGTGGGCACCGGGCTGTATCTCACCCTGGGCCTGCGCGGGCTCACGCTGCGCCGCCTGGGTCCGGCCTTCGCCATGCTGTGGCGCGGACGCCGCAGCACCGAGGCCGGCGACATCAGCCCCTTCAACGCCCTGATGACGGCCCTGTCGGCCACCGTGGGCACCGGCAACATCGCCGGGGTGGCCACCGCCATCGCCGCCGGCGGCCCCGGGGCGGTGTTCTGGATGTGGATGACGGCCCTGGTGGGCATGGCCACCAAGTACGCCGAGGCGGTGCTGGCGGTGCGCTACCGCGAGACCGACGCCCGCGGCCGCTTCCAGGGCGGGCCCATGTACTACATCAGGAACGGCCTGGGTCCGCGCTGGCGCTGGCTCGCCGGCACCTTCGCCCTGCTGGGTACGGTGGCGGCCTTCGGCATCGGCAACACGGTGCAGGCCAACTCGGTGGCCGACGTGGTGCAGAAGTCGCTGGGAGGCGCGCCGGCGGCCACCGGCCTGGTGCTGGCGGTCTTGACCGGGCTGGTGATCATCGGCGGCGTGCACTGGATCGGGGCCGTGGCCGGGCGCCTGGTGCCCTTCATGGCCGTGGCCTACGTGGGCGGGGCGCTGGTCATCATCGCCCTGCACGCCGACCGCGTGCCCGCCGCCCTGGCCATGATCGTGCGCGACGCCTTCACCGGCACCGCCGCCGCCGGCGGTTTCCTCGGCGCCGGGGTCTGGGCCGCGATCCGTTTCGGCGTGGCGCGCGGCGTGTTTTCCAACGAGGCGGGGCTGGGCACCGCCCCCATCGCCCACGCCGCCGCCCGCACCGCGGAACCGGTCCGCCAGGGTTTCATCGCCATGCTGGGCACCTTCATCGACACCCTGGTCATCTGCACCATGACGGCGCTGGTGATCCTGCTCTCCGGGGCCTGGACCGGCACCGACCCGGCCACCGGGGAGGGCTACACCGGGGCGGCCCTGACTTCGGTGGCCTTCGACGGGGCCCTGGCCGGCTTCGGGGGCTACCTGGTCACCTTCGGCCTCATGCTGTTTGCCTACACCACGCTGCTGGGCTGGAGCTTCTACGGCGAGCGCTGTGCCGAGTACCTGTTCGGGGTGCGGGTGATCGTTCCCTACCGGGTCCTGTGGGTGCTGCTCATTCCGGTGGGCGCCATGGCCGACCTCAAGCCCCTGTGGGCCCTGGCGGACCTCATGAACGGGCTCATGGCCGTGCCCAACCTCGTCGCCCTGCTCCTGCTCTCGCCGGTGGTGTTCGCGCTCACCCGCGAGCACCTGGCCCGCGGGGAGCGGCCATGAGGGACCCGGCCCGGGCCCGGGCCCGGCTGGGGCTGGACGCCGGGACCATCCGCGCCCAGGTGGCCGCGGCCCTGGCCGAGGACGTGGGCAGCGGCGATGTCACCGCCGCCCTGGTGCCCCAGCAGCCGGCCCGCATGCGGCTGCTGGCCCGGGAACCCGGCGTGCTGTGCGGCTGCGACTGGTTCGAGCAGGCCTTCCGCCTGCAGGACCCCGGGACCGGGATCGCCTGGGCCCGCGGGGACGGGGAGCGTTTCGCCGCCGGCGAGACCCTGGCCGAGGTGTGCGGCCCGGCCCGGGCCCTGCTCACTGCCGAGCGCACCGCGCTCAATTTCCTCCAGACCCTGTCGGGCACCGCCACCACCACCGCCCGCTACGTGGCCGCGGTGGCCGGGACCCGGGCCCGCATCCTGGACACGCGCAAGACCATCCCCGGCCTGCGCCGGGCCCAGAAGTACGCCGTGTGGTGCGGCGGCGGCGAGAATCACCGCCTGGGCCTGTTCGACATGGTGCTGGTCAAGGAGAACCACATCCGCGACGCCGGCTCCCTGGCCGCGGCGGTGGAGGCCGCCCGGACCGCGGCCCCGGACCTGCCCCTGGAGGTGGAGGTGGAGACCCTGGACGAGCTGGACCAGGCCCTGGCCCTGGGGGTGGAGCGCATCCTGCTGGACAACATGCCCGTCCGGGTCCTGCGCGAGGCCGTGGCGCGCACCGCCGGCCGGGCGAAGCTGGAGGCCTCCGGCGGCGTGACCCTGGACAGCGTCCGCGCCATCGCCGAGACCGGGGTGGATTTCATCTCCGTGGGCGCGCTCACCAAGGACCTGCACGCGGTGGACCTGTCGCTGGGCCTGGCGCCGGACTGATTTTTTGCCCTCCCGCGGTTGACGAACCCCGTCCTGTCACTTATACCTAGTATTCATCGGGGTAATTTCAGCAGGTCGAAGCCATGCGTCTGTCAACCAAGGGCCGCTACGCCGTCACCGCCATGCTGGAGATCGCCATGCGCCAGCACGAGGGGCCGGTGACCCTGGCGGACATCTCCAACATCCAGGGCATTTCCAATTCGTACCTGGAACAGCTCTTCGCCATGCTGCGCAAGAACGGGCTGGTCAAGGGGGTGCGCGGGCCCCGCGGGGGCTACCGGCTGGCGCGGCCGGCGGCGGAGATCAGCATTGCCGATATCATCCTGGCGGTGGACGAGAAGATCGAGACCATGCGCTGCGAGGGCCGCGGGGACTGCGACAACGGCCGCCCCTGCCTCACCCACGAGCTGTGGAAGGAGCTGTCCGACCAGCTCTACGACTTCCTCAACGGGATCACCCTGGCCGAGTACGTGGAGCGGCCGGCGGTCAAGGAACTGGTGGCGCAGCGGGAGCAGGAACAGGCCCGCACCAGCGGCGCCGCCTGAACCCTTCGCCACGGCACCCGAGCACCGGACGGGTCGGCAGGGCTTCCCGCTCCCGGCGGGCCCGGCTCCGGCAGTCCGGCCGGTTCAGCCGCCTTTCACCTTCTTCAGCCTGGCCGCCAGGGCCTCGGCAAGGCGGTTGCGCCGGCGCTGCTCCTCCGCCTGGCGCCGCGCGGCCTCCTCCTCCGCCGCCCGCAGCTCCGCCTCGCGGCGCGCCTGCTCCTCCCGGATCTTCTGCTGCAGCATGCGCCGGGTCTCCTCCGGCACGTCGTCCCGCAGCAGGCCCAGGTCCTCGCGCACGATGGCGCGGGCGATGCGATCCAGCAGGGGTTCGTTGAGCTCGGCCGGGGCCAGGTGGAGACGGCGGACGCCGAAGCCGTCCAGGTTGCGCAGGGTGAGCACCACGCGGGAATTGTCCACGTCCGCCTCCAGCGCCACGGTCACCGGCACCTCGCACTTGACCTCGAACTGGGCCGCGGCCACGCCGTAGGTGTTGTTGAGCACCTCGCGGTGGTTGAACGGCAGGCCGGTGCTGCGCAGGTAATCCACCATCTGCTGCACCGCCTGACGCTCCCGCACCTCGAACTTCACCGGGCCCTCGCCGCGGCAGACGTAGTGCACCACGATCTGCTTCATGTTCTGGCGGCTGTCGGACTTGATGCTGTAGTCTCCCTGCACCAGGCCTTCCAGCGGGCCGTAGCCCTGCAGCAGGTACTCGGGTTTCACCTCCGGCTTGACGTAGTTGAGGTGCTCCACGAGCTGGGACAGGTAGGTGAAGGCCGACTCCAGCCGCGGCAGGATCTCGGCCCGGTAGATGCGCTCGCGCTCGGCCCGGCGCCGGGCCTCGGCCTCCTCCTGCGCCCGGCGGTCTTCGGCCTGTTTCTTCAGTTCATCGAGATAACCCACGGTACTGCCTCCCACTGCCGGCGCCTGCCCCGCTCCCCACGGCGCGGCGCCTTGTTATTTCTCTGCCTTGTATCGGCTGCGGGAAGGCCGTGCTTTAAGCCGGCGGGGCCAGCCGGCGCCCCGAAAACCAGGTGCCCAGGGGTCGGGATTCCAGCTCGGCCGGCCCGCCGGCCAGGACCTCGCGCAGGGCGCCCTCGGGATCGGCGGCCCGCCGGGGCCAGGGCAGCAGGACGAAATGGGCCCGCCGGCCCGGCTGCAGGCTGCCCAGCTCCCCCCCGGCCCCCAGGCACCGGGCCCCGGCCAGGGTGGCCCGGTACAGGGCCTCGCGGGCGCTGACCACCATCCCGGCGGCGGCATGGACGTGGAGAAAGCGCTGCATCACGTGGAGCATGCTCACCGAGGGTCCGGCCCCCACATCGGAGCCCAGGGCCCAGGGAATGCCGTGGCGGCGCACCGCCTCCAGCTCCATGCGGCCGGAGTCCAGGGCCTCGTTGCTGGACG
>JALUTW010000442.1 GCA_027021685.1 Chromatiales bacterium
GATGCGGTTGGGATTGTCACCGCCGTGGATGTGGCCCAGGTTGAGGGTGGGGACCGGCACCGCGAAGCGTTCGTCGCGATGCCGTTGCTGGAGCTCCGCCCGCCAGGCCAGCAGCTCGGCCATGACCCGGTGCATGCCCTCCAGGGCGTTGTCGCCCAGGGCCGGATCGCTGGAATGGCCGGAGCGGCCCGTCACCTCCACCGCCTCCATGAGGATGCCCTTGTGTGCCCGCACGGGCACCAGGGAGGTGGGCTCGCCGATGACGGCATGGCGCGCCCGCGGCCGGCCGGCCGCCACCAGGGCGCGGGCGCCGTTCATGGAGCTTTCCTCGTCGGCGGTGGCGAGGACGATGAGGGGGGCCTTGAGATCGGCGGCGCGCAGCGGCCGCACCGCCTCCAGCACCAGGGGGAAGAAGCCCTTCATGTCGGCGGTGCCCAGGCCGTGCAAGCGGCCGCCATCCTCGTGCAGGCGGAAGGGATCGTGGCGCCAGCGCGAGGGATCGCAGGGCACGGTGTCGGTGTGGCCCGCCAGCACCAGGCCGCCGGGCCCCTCGCCCAGGGTGGCGATGAGGTTGGACTTCTGCGGATGGTCCGCCACCGGCAGGATTTCCACCCGGAAGTCCAGGTCCTCCAGCCAGCCGGCCAGCAGGTCGACCACCGCCTGGTTGCCGTGATCGAACTCCGGGCTGACGCTGCTCATGGAAGGCAGCGCCACCAGCTCCGCCAGCATGCCCGTCAGCGAGGGCAGGGTGTCACGGCTCATGGACGGTCTCCGGTGGTGGCCGCCGGGGTCGCAATGTCAGACCCCGCGGGTTCCGCTGCGCTCCATCCGGACTACGCGCCGGGGTCTGGCGGCCGGAGGGTCGAGCATGTGGGATCCAAGGTTTCCGGCTCCCTGCACCCAATCCCCGGCAGCCAGCCCCCAGCCCCTGGTACCCTTATCCTTATAAATCCCAACTGCTGCGGCGGCGGATGCGCAGCTTGGGCAGCACCAGGCCCAGCAGGATGCCGCCCAGCAGCACCGCGGCGCCGATGACGAACCACTCCCGGTCGGAGCGGTCCTTGAGCACCTGGTTCTCGCGGATCTTGAGCTGGAGGTCGTTTTCCAGCTGCAGGTTCTGTTCCTTGAGGCGCTTGTTCTCCTTGTCCAGCTGGATGGGCCGGGCCGCCACCTGGTTGAGATGTTCCACCTGCTTCTCCAGCGCCGCCACCTTCCGGGTCAGCGCCGCGTTCTCCTTCTGCAGCCGGGCACGCTCGGCCTTCACCTCGGCCAGGTTCTCCCTGAGCGTGGCCACGCGCTGGCCCAGCCGCTCCAGCCGGGCCTCGGCCGCGGCCAGCCGGTCGCGGGCGATGGGCTCGGCCACCAGGTACTGGCTGCGGACCCAGCCCTCGGTGCCGTCGGCGGTGCGGACGAAGGCGTAGCCGGTGTCGGTGGCTTCCAGCACCTCCACCTTGTCGCCGCTCTTGAGCGTCTTGATGATGCGGTGCTGATTGCCCTGGCCGGTGCGCACGGTGATGCGGAGCTGGTCGCTCACGTACATGGTGCCGGGCTGGACATGGGTCTCGGCGGCCGCGGCCAGCGGCCAGCACAGCAGAAACAGCAGGTACCTGGTCTTCACGAACGTTCCCCGTGTGTGCCGGTGGATGTATTATTATGGAATGCGTCGCGATTTTAGGGACCCGTCCGGACCGGCGGCGGGCCTCCGTCACAGTTTCGCGCGCAGGGCTAAGCTCTTGATTAGGCAACATATAGGCGCCCCAGTCAACCGCATGCCGGCCGGCCCGTCGTCATGACCGTGTCACAGGCATGGGCTCCGATGCCCGCTCCAGCAACACCCCGCGAGGACCGGGCATGCAAGCCGCCCAAGGGATCCCGCCGGCCATGACCGCCCGCATCCTGGTGGTGGAGGACGAGGCCGCCATCCGCGAGATGCTGCGCTTTGCCCTGGCCCGGGAGGGGTTCGACGTGGAGGAGGCGGGCGATGCGGCCCAGGCCCGGGAGTGCATCGCGCGGCGGCCCCCGGACCTGGTGCTCCTGGACTGGATGCTGCCCGGGGTGAGCGGGCTGGAACTGGTGCGCAGGCTGCGCCGCGAGGAATCCACCCGCCGGCTGCCGGTGATCATGCTCACCGCCCGCACCGGGGAGG
Organism: Chromatiales bacterium; assembly: GCA_027021685.1. Classification (GTDB taxonomy): domain Bacteria; phylum Pseudomonadota; class Gammaproteobacteria; order CAMYNG01; family CAMYNG01; genus JALUTW01. Next base: position 2,147 of record JALUTW010000442.1, read on the forward strand.
AGCACAAGGTCGCCGGCCTGGAGCTGGGGGCCGACGACTATCTCACCAAGCCCTTCTCGCCGCGCGAGCTGGTGGCGCGCATCCGCGCGGTGTTGCGCCGGGCGAGGCCGGAGGCGGCGGAGACGGGGCCGCTGGAGGCCGACGGCCTGGTGCTGGACCCGCTGGGGCACCGCGTGACCTGCGGGGGGCGGCCGCTGCGGCTGGGCCCCACCGAGTACCGCCTGCTGCGGTTCTTCATGAGCCATCCCGAACGGGTCTTCAGCCGGGCCCAGCTCCTGGACAGCGTCTGGGGGGAGAACGTGTTCATCGAGGAACGCACCGTCGACGTTCACATCCGCCGCCTGCGCAAGGCCCTGTCCGCCAGCGGCCATGACCGCTACGTCCAGACCGTGCGCGGGGCGGGCTACCGGTTTTCAACCCAGGTCTGAGTCCCTTGCCCGAGCAGGCCCTCGACGAACTCTGGCGCATCCTCGGCCTGGCCGTCGTCGCCGCCGTGGTGGGGCTGGCGGTGGGCGAGCTGCAGTGGGCGCTGACCCTGCTCCTGCTGGGACTGTTCGGCTGGTACTACTACAACCTGGTCCGCCTCCAGCGCTGGCTGCAGAAGGGCCGCAAGTACGCGCCGCCCCACTCGTGGGGGTTGTGGGAGGACGTGTTCACGGGCATCTACCGCCTGCAGCAGCGCGCCCGCAAGCGCAACAAGCGCATCGTCAAGCTCCTCAACCGCTTCCGCGAGTCCACCGCCGCGCTGCCCGACGGGGTGGTGGTGCTGGATCGCAACGGCACCATAGAGTGGTGGAACGATTCGGCCGAGCGCCTGCTGGGCCTGCGCTACCCCCAGGACGTGGGCCAGCGCATCACCAACCTGGTGCGCCATCCCGACTTCGTCGGTTACTTCAACACCGGCCGCCCGGACGGGCGGGTGGTGTTCGAGTCACCGGTGGACGACCAGGTGGTGCTGTCGGCCCGCTGCGTGCCCTACGGCAAGAACCAGGAACTGCTGCTGGTGCGGGACGTGACCATGTTCCGCCGGGTGGAGGCCATGCGCCGTGACTTCGTGGCCAACATCTCGCACGAGCTGCGCACGCCCCTGACGGTGATGCAGGGGTTCCTGGAGAGCCTGGCGGACGACCGCGGCATGTCGGAGGACGAGCGCCGCTACGCGGTGGATCTCATGCGCCAGCAGGCGGCGCGCATGCACCGGCTGGTGGAGGACCTGATGCTGTTGTCGCGGCTGGAGGCGGGTGAACGCGAGCCGGTGTTCGAAACCGTGCCGGTGCCCACGCTGCTGGCCGCGCTGCGCCAGGAGGCGGAGCTGCTCAACGCCGAGAAGAAGCACCGCATCCACTGGGAGGTGGACGGGCAGCTCCACCTGCGAGGGGTGGCCGGGGAGCTGGAGTCGGCCTTTCTCAACCTCATCGTCAACGCCATCAACTACACCCCGCCGGGCGGCGAGATCCGGGTGCGCTGGTACCGGGATGGTGACGGTGCCCACTTCGAGGTGCGTGACACCGGCATCGGTATCGCCGCCCACCACATCCCGCGGCTCACCGAGCGCTTCTACCGGGTGGACGTGGCCCGGTCGCGGGAGTCGGGGGGCTCCGGGCTCGGGCTGGCCATCGTCAAGCACATCCTGTCCCGGCACCACGGGGCACTCGCCATTCACAGCAGCCCGGGCCACGGCAGTACCTTCCGCTGTGACTTTCCACCGGAGCTGGTGGTGGAGGCGCCGGAGCAGGACGGTGATTCACCGTTGACCAGCCCGGCGGCCTGAACCGGCTGTCACAAAACGGTCATGGAGCGATCAATTTTCCGTCATCATGCAGCGGCATACTCGTCCCGATGGTGAATCGCAACGCGTGGGAGAGAAGCGAATGCTGAAAAAGAACGTCATCGCCGCGGCGGCCGCCGCCCTCCTGGCCTGGGGTCCGGCCGCGGCCGGGCCCAGGGTGGATCCGGCCATCCAGCCCTATGTCAAGGCCCCCGGCGTGGCCGGCAACCTGAGCAGCGTGGGTTCCGACACCCTGGCCAACCTCATGACCCTGTGGGCCGAGGAGTTCAAGCGGCTGTATCCCAACGTCAACATCCAGATCCAGGCCGCCGGCTCCTCCACCGCGCCGCCGGCGTTGACCGAGGGCACCGCCAATCTGGGGCCCATGAGCCGGAAGATGAAGGCCAAGGAGATCGCGGCGTTCGAGCGCAAGCACGGCTACAAGCCCACCGCCATCCCCGTGGCCATCGATGCGCTGGCGGTGTACGTGCACAAGGACAACCCCATCAAGGGCCTCACCATCCCGCAGGTGGATGCCATCTTTTCCTCCACCCGCAAGTGCGGTTACCCCCATGACATCACCCGCTGGGGCCAGCTCGGCCTGACCGGGGCATGGAAGAACCGCGACATCCAGCTCTTCGGCCGCAACTCGGTGTCGGGGACCTACGGCTATTTCAAGAAGAAGGCCCTGTGCAAGGGGGACTTCAAGAACACGGTCAACGAGCAGCCCGGCTCGGCCTCGGTGGTGCAGTCGGTCTCGGCCTCGCTCAACGCCATCGGCTACTCGGGCATCGGCTATCGGACCTCCGGCGTAAGGGCGGTGCCGCTGGCCAGCAAGCCCGGCAAGCCCTTCGTCGAGGCCACGCCGGAGAACGCGGTGCGGGGCAAGTACCCGCTGGCCCGCTTCCTGTACATCTACGTCAACAAGCATCCCAACCGCCCGCTGTCGCCGCTGGTGCGGGAGTTCCTGCGCATGGTCAACTCGCGCCAGGGCCAGGCGGTGGTGGTGAAGGATGGCTACATCCCCCTCCCGGCCAGGGTGGTGAAGAAGAACCTGGCCCTGCTCGAGTAGCCGGAAGGGAGGTGCGCATGCGGCCCGGGGCCCCGGCCCCGGGCCGCTGTCACATGGCTGTCACATAGTCCCCGTATCATCCCGGCCATGAGCGAGCCCGTGTCCAAGGCCGCCGGGGCCGACATCTCCGCCGCCTCCGCGGCCCGCCACCTGCGCTGGCGGCTCATCAAGGACGCGCTGGTGCGCCGGGCGGTGGCCGTGGGCGGCGTGTCCGTGATCATCATCATCACGCTCATCTTCTTCTATCTCCTGTACGTCGTTCTTCCCATCTTCCGCGGCGCCGACCTGGTGCCGGCCGCCGACTACCCGGTGCCGGGCGGTGCCGGCACCACCACGCTGCACCTGGCCCTGGAGGAGCAGGCCGAGGTGGGCCTGCGGGTCACCGGCGACGGGCGCCTGGTCTTCTTCGATACCGCAAGCGGCCGCGTGCGCAGCGAGGTGCACCTGCCGCTGCCCGAGGGCGTGGCGGTGGTGGCCCTGGCCGATGCCCTGCCGGACCGGGCCACCGTGGCCCTGGGCCTGTCCGACGGCCGCGCCCTGGTGGTGGCTCACCGCTACCGCTCCAGCTACCCGGACGGGCGCCGGGTGATTACGCCCGAGGTGGCGTTCCCCCTGGGCGAGGAACCGGTGCCGGTGGACCCCTTCGGCCGGCCGCTGACACGGCTGGCCGTGCAGGCGGGCGACGAGCGCCTGACCCTGGCCGCACCGCTGCAGGACGGGCGGGCCGCCGTCATCAGCTATGTGAAGGAAGAGTCCTTCCTCGGCGAGGAGGCCGCCTTCACCCGCGTGGAACAGTACGTGGACGGGCTCACCGTGGCGCCGCGCTTCGTCATCATCGATCAGGACCAGCAGGACCTGTTCTTCGCCAGCGACGACGGCACGCTGTTCTATTACGACATCACCGACCCCGAGGCCCCGGCCCTCATCGAGCGCATGAGGCTGGTGCCGCCCCAGCGCCGGCTGACGGCGCTCAAGGACCTGGTGGGCGGGATCTCGCTGCTCGCGGGGGCCGACGACGGGCGCATCATTCAGTGGTCGCTGGTGCCGCAGCCCGGCGGCCACGCGCGGCTCACCCGCATCCGGGAGTTCGAGACCCGCCTGCAGGGGGTGACCGCCATCGCCCCGGAGCACCACCGCAAGGGGTTTCTCGCCGCCGATGCCGGCGGCCGCCTGGGGATCTACCACACCACGGCCCACCGCACCCTGCTGGAACGGGCCCTGGGCGACGGGCCCGTGACCGCGCTGGCGGTGGCGCCGCGGGCCGACGCCCTGCTGGCGCAGGACGGCGGCGACCGCATCCGCTTCGCCCGCATCCACAACGAACACCCGGAGATCTCC
>JALUTW010000443.1 GCA_027021685.1 Chromatiales bacterium
GGGGCCGTCGGGCGCGGCGGGTCGCTCTTGTCTCGGCCCGCCGGGACTTTGGCTGGCAAACGTCGGAGGACATCATGGCAGGGGGAACCACGGGTATCCGAGAAGGCAGTCTGGAGGCGCCCACGCGCCATCCGCTGGACTGGAAGAGCGAAAGCTTCTGGGACGAGGAGGCGCTGTACAAGGAGCTGGAGCGGGTGTACGACATCTGCCACGGCTGCCGGCGCTGCGTCTCACTGTGCAACGCCTTTCCCACCCTGTTCGACCTGGTGGACGAGTCGGACACCATGGAAGTGGACGGCGTCGCCCGCTCGGACTACTGGAAGGTGGTGGAGCACTGTTACCTGTGCGACCTGTGCTACATGACCAAGTGCCCCTACGTGCCGCCCCACGAGTGGAACGTGGATTTTCCCCACCTCATGCTGCGAGCCAAGGCGGTGCACTTCAAGAAGCACGGCGCCCGCTTCCGCGACCGGCTGCTGAGTTCCACCGACGTGGTGGGGCGCCTGGCCGGGATCCCGGTGGTGGCACAGGCGGTCAACACCGCCAACCGCACCCGCCCGGCGCGCAAGCTGCTGGAGGCGACCCTCGGTGTGGCCGCCGGGGCGCTGTTGCCCGAGTACCACAGCCGCACCCTGCGCCGGCGGCTGGCCGGCCACCGTCCGGGCACGGCGGCCGACCCCGGCGAGACCACCCGGGGGCGGGTCGCCCTGTTCGCCACCTGCTACGGCAACTACAACGAGCCGCACCTGGGCGAGGACCTGGTGGCGGTGTTCGAGCACAACGGCATCCCCGTGCGGCTGGTGGACAAGGAGCGCTGCTGCGGCATGCCCAAGCTGGAGCTGGGTGACCTGGATGCGGTGGCCGCGGCCAAGGAGGCCAACATTCCGGTGCTGGCCCGGCTGGTGGACGAGGGCTGGGACCTGGTGGCGCCCGTACCCTCCTGCGTGCTCATGTTCAAGCAGGAGCTGCCGCTCATGTTTCCCGATGACCCGGAGGTGAAGAAGGTCCAGGAGGCCATCTACGATCCCTTCGAGTACCTGGCCCTGCGCCACAAGGAGGGCAAGCTCCGGACCGATTTCAAGCACCCCCTGGGCAAGGTCGCCTGGCACGCCGCCTGCCACCAGCGGGTGCAGAACATGGGACAGAAGACCCGCGAGATCCTGGAACTGGTGCCGGACACCGAGGTGGTGCCCATCGAGCGCTGCTCCGGCCACGACGGGACCTACGCGGTGAAGAAGGAGTACCACGCCGCGTCCATGAAGATCGCCCGCCCCGTGGTCAACCGGGTGAAGCAGGCGCAGGCCGACCATTACAGCTCCGACTGCCCCATGGCCGGCCACCAGATCGAAAACGGCCTGGCCGACGGCAGCCGGCCCGAGCACCCGCTGACCCTGCTGCGGCGGGCCTACGGCATTTGAGACCGCCGGAGTTCAACCCCTTGCGTGCAAGAGGAAGCGACCCATGCTGAAACGTGAAGACCTCTACAGCCTGGAACAGTACGCGCAGGAGCGCCCCGCCTTCCGCGAGAAGGTGCTGGCGCACAAGAAGAACCGCCAGGTGCGGCTGGGCGAGTACGCCACCCTGTACTTCGAGGACCGGCTCACCATCCAGTACCAGATCCAGGAGATGCTGCGCATCGAGCGCATCTTCGAGCCCGAGGGCATCCAGGACGAGCTGGACGCCTACAACCCCCTCATTCCCACCGGCAGCAACTGGAAGGCCACCTTCATGCTGGAGTACCCGGACGTGGAACAGCGCAAGCGGGAGCTGGCCCGGCTGGTGGGCATCGAGGACAAGGTCTGGGTCCGGGTCCGGGGCCACGACAAGGTCTATGCCATCGCCGACGAGGACATGGAGCGGGAGACCGAGGACAAGACCTCGGCGGTGCACTTCCTGCGCTTCGAGCTGACCCCGGAGATGGTGCGCGACGTCAAGGCGGGCGCCGACATCGCCGTGGGCATCGACCACCCCAACTACACGGCGGTGGTGGACCCCGTCCCGCGCGAGGTGCGCGACAGCCTGGCCGAGGACCTGGCCTAGCAGGCTGTTGAAAAACAGCCTGCTATGGCGGGGCAGGGATGCCCCGCTCGCAAATCAGGCGCAGGCGCCTGATTTGGCGTAACCGAACCCGGACCTGCGCCGGGGTCGGCATATTGAATAAACCCGACAGTTGCATAAAATTCATGATAAATCGTGTTTTCGTACCTTGATGGCAGGCACCAGTGACCAGGCCCGGGCGTATGCCTGATTCCACTCAAGGTGAATTCCGGGGCCACTCCCTCCGCCCGGCGCACACCCCCTCACCCCGGCCCTCTCCCCCGCGATGCGGGGGAGAGGGGGATGGAAAAAACCGGCTGCGGCGCCAGCACCCCGGGGTACGCGGAAAGACGGTTCCCTCTCCCACCGGGAGAGGGACAGGGTGAGGGGATCAGAGCACGGGTTTTTTACCTACCCGTGCATCCCTCGCCACCCTGACCCCTTTATGCCTGCGGGAGAAGGGATTTGCGCAATGATCGGGCAAGGCCGGACGGCCTTTTCCAGCACCCATGCCGGGGGCCGGGCCGGGGTCCGGCGGGTGAAGATGGCGCTCCCAAGGGGACTCGAACCCCTGTTACCGACGTGAGAGGCCGGCGTCCTAGGCCACTAGACGATGGGAGCAGGGTCGGCCTGGGCCGAAAGGAGTGCTATTATACCCACCTTGGGTTTGGGCACAAGAACGCGCCAGGCATTGAATCGCAGGATCCCGGTCATCCCACACGAACCGCTCATCATCCCGCGCAGTGAGCACAACATCTCGCGGGCCAACATCAGCGAGAACGCCCTCAAGGTCCTCTACCGCCTGAAGAACGCGGGCTACGCCGCCTACCTGGTGGGCGGCGGCGTCCGCGACCTGCTGCTGGGCCGCCACCCCAAGGACTTCGACGTGGCCACCGACGCCCGGCCGGAGGAGATCCGCAAACTGTTCCGCAACTGCCGCCTCATCGGCCGGCGCTTCCGCCTGGCCCACGTGCGCTTCGGCCGCGAGATCATCGAGGTGGCCACCTTCCGCGCCCCCCACGATGCCGGCGAGGGCGGCGAGGGGGAGGGCGCGCTGCGCGACGACGGCATGATCGTGGCCGACAACGTCTACGGCACCCTGGAGAGCGATGCCTGGCGCCGGGACTTCACCATCAATGCCCTCTACTACAACATCGCCGATTTCTCGGTGGTGGACTACACCGGCGGCATGGCCGACCTGCGCGAGGGCGTGCTGCGGGTCATCGGTGACCCCCGGGTCCGGTTCCAGGAAGACCCGGTGCGCATGCTGCGTGCCATCCGCTTCGCGGCCAAGCTGGAATTTCACATCCCGGAGGACCTGAGCCGTGTCATCCACGAAATGGCCGATCGCCTGGCCCTGGTGCCGGCGGCGCGGCTGTTCGACGAGGTGCTCAAGCTGTTCCTGTCCGGCCATGCCCATCTGACCTTCGAGCTCCTGCGCCAGCACGGCCTGTTCGGGCAGCTGTTTCCGGCCACCCAGCACTACCTGGAGGCCAACGAGCCCTTCACCCTGCCGTTCATCCGCCAGGCCCTCATCAACACCGACCAGCGTATCGCCGCGGGCAAGCCGGTGACTCCGGCCTTCCTCTTCGCCACCCTGCTGTGGACCCCGGTGCGCGTGGCCGCCGCCGGCCTGCGGGAGCAGGGCGTCTCGCCCATCCAGTCGCTGCAGATGGCCGGCGAGACGGTGGTGCGCGAGCAGCAGCAGACCGTCACCCTGCCGCGCCGATTCCAGACCCCCATGCGCGAGATCTGGACCTCCCAGGCCCGGCTGGTGGAGCATCGCGCCGGCAAGCGGCCGCTGGCGTTCGTGGAGCACCCGCGCTTTCGCGCCGCCTACGACTTCCTGCTCCTGCGCTGCGATGCCGGCGAGGTGGAACCGGAGTACTGCCAGTGGTGGACCGAGTTCCAGGCCGCCGATGAGGAGGTCCGCCAGGCCATGTGCGAGGCCCTGGCCCCGGCGCGCAAGGGTCGCCGCCGGCGCCGCCGCCGGCGGCCGCGGTCCGGGAATGCGGCGGGCCGGCGCACCGGTCAATGAGCGGCGCGGTCCGCGCCTACGTCGGCCTGGGCGCCAACCTCGACGATCCCGCGGCCCACGTGCGCCGGGCGTTGCTCGAGCTGGACCGTCTGCCCGGCACCCGGCTGGCGGCCGCATCGCCCCTCTACCGGAGCCCGCCCCTGGGCCCGGCGGACCAGCCCGACTACGTCAATGCCGTGGCCCGGCTGGAGACGGTGCTGGAACCGCTGGCCCTGCTGGACGCGCTGCAGGCGCTGGAGGCCACCCACGGCCGGGTGCGCGGCGGCGAGCGCTGGGGTCCGCGGCCGCTGGACCTGGATCTCCTGCTCTACGGCGGGGCGGTCATCGACACACCCCGCCTGACCGTGCCCCATCCCGGCCTGTATGAGCGGGCCTTCGTCCTGTATCCTTTGGCCGACATCGAGCCGCAGCTCGTGTTTCCGGACGGCCGCAGCCTGGCCCAGGCGCTGGCCCGGTGCCCCGGCGACGGCCTGCGGCGCCTCGGACAGTGAGCGGGTCGGGAGCGTGAGCGACGCAGCACCGGGATTCATCGTGGTGGAAGGGCCCATCGGCGTGGGCAAGACCACGCTGGCCCGGCGGCTGGCGGAGAGTTTCGGCTCCGAGCTGTTGCTGGAGGGGGCCGAGGACAATCCGTTCCTGGAGCGCTTCTACCGCGATCCCCGCTCGGCGGCCCTGCAGACCCAGCTCTTCTTCCTGTTCCAGCGCGCGCGCCAGCTCAAGGAGCTGCGCCAGGGCGACATGTTCCAGCCGGTGCGCGTGGCCGACTTCATCATGGAGAAGGATCGCCTGTTTGCACGCCTGACCCTGGACGAGGAGGAGTACAAGCTGTACGAGCAGGTCTACGCCCACCTGGCCGTGGACGTGCCGCAGCCGGACCTGGTGATCTACCTGCAGGCGCCGGTGGACGTGCTGCTGCGGCGCATCGCCAGGCGGGGCCGCGACTACGAGCGCCACATGGACCGCCGCTACCTGGAGCGGCTGGCGGAGAGCTACATGAGGTTCTTCCACGACTACACCGCCTCGCCGCTGCTCATCGTCAACGCCGCGGAGATCGACTTCGCCGGCAACGACGACGATTACCGTCTGCTGCTGGAGCGCATCCGGCGGGTCAGGAGCGGGCGCCACTACTTCAACCCGGCCCCCCTGAACCTCTGAGGCCCGACCATGACCGGCACCACCCGCCCGCCCGTGACCCTGGCCACCCTGCGGCGCATGAAGCGCGAGGGGGAGAGGATCGCCATGCTCACCGCCTACGACGCCAGCTTCGCCGCCCGGCTCGACGCCGCCGGGGTGGACGTGGTGCTGGTGGGCGATTCCCTGGGCATGGTGGTGCAGGGCCAGGCGACCACGGTGCCGGTGACCGTGGACCACATGGTCTATCACACCGCCTGCGTGAGCCGCGGGGCGGGGGCCATGCTGGTCATGGCGGACATGCCGTTTCTCAGCTTCCGCGACCCGGCCCACGCGCTGGACAACGCGGCCCGGCTCATGCAGGAGGGCGGCGCCCACATGGTCAAGCTGGAGGGCGGCCGCGACGTGCTGCCGGTGATCGAGGCCCTGGCGGGCAACGGCATCCCGGTCTGCGGCCACATCGGCCTGCAGCCCCAGTCCATCCACAAGCTGGGGGCCTACCGGGTGCAGGGGCGCGGGCCGGAGGCGGCCGAGGCCCTGCGCGAGGCGGCCCGCGCGGTGGCCGCGGCGGGTGCCGACCTGCTGCTCATGGAGTGCGTGCCGGCGGCGCTGGCGGCGGAGATCACGGCGCAGGCCGCGGTGCCCACCATCGGCATCGGGGCCGGTCCCGGCTGCGACGGCCAGGTGCTGGTGCTCTACGATCTGCTGGGGATCACCCCCGGTCCCGTGCCGCGGTTCGCGGCGGATTTCCTCACCGGCCGCGACGGCGGGATCGCCGGCGCCCTGCAGGCCTGGGTGGAGGCGGTCAAGGCGGGCACGTTTCCCGGACCGGAGCATGCTTTCCAGTAGCAGGCTAGCAGGCTGTTGGAAAACGGCCTGCCGGCGCGGGGCCGGGATGCCCCACCCGCGGGTCGCGCGCGCAGGCGCCTGTTCGGGGGCCGCCGGGGCCGGACCTGCGCCGGGCGATCCGGATCCGTTCCAGTCGCATGATGTCCCCTGACGTGCAACTGCTCACCACTTGCACGGGCATGCAGGAGTTTGCCCGCGCGCAGCGGGCGGCGGGGCGGCGCATCGCCTTCGTGCCCACCATGGGCAACCTGCACCGGGGGCACCTGGC
>JALUTW010000444.1 GCA_027021685.1 Chromatiales bacterium
GCGGCGGCGACGCCGGGCGATGGCTGGAAGACGCGGCCACCGGCTACCTCCCGCGCCGCCTGGCCTTCGCCCTGCCGGCGGACGCGGACCCGCCCGGCCTGCTGGCGCAGCGCCGGGTGGAGGACGGTGCCACCCGTGCCTGGATCTGCCGCGGCACCCGGTGCGAAGCACCGGTGGACTCCCCCGGCGCCCTGGCGGCGGCGCTGGCCCAAGCAGGCTAGACACCCGTTTCAGGACTCGGGTCCGGCAACCAAACGCAGAGAGCGCCGAGGCGCAGAGACGCAGAGAACCGGATGCGGGTGATTGGCCTCCGGAAGTCGGGCACAGGGTGTGTTCGCCTGCGAACGCACCGGACGGGGCGGAGCAAAGGCCTTGCCGGCACACCCTGCGCCGCCGCCCGCTGCTGGCGGCTGGCCGCTGGGGCGGCTATGGCGCAAAAATACCTCCCCCTCTGCGTCCTCTGCGTCTTTGCGATTCAGGGGACAGAAGACGGAGGACAGAGGACAGATGAGCGTAGGGTGCGTTCGCCTGCGAACGCACCGGATGGGACCGCGCGAAGGCTTTGCCGGCAAACCCTGCGCCGCCGCCAGCTGCTGGGTGCTGGCGGCTGACCGCTGGGGCGGCTATGGCGCAAATACCTCCCCCTCTGCGTCCTCTGCGTCTTTGCGATTCAGGGGACAGAAGACGGAGGACAGAGGACAGATGAGCGTAGGGTGCGTTCACCTGCGAACGCACCGGATGGGACCGCGCGAAGGCTTTGCCGGCACACCCTGCGCCGCCGCCAGTTGCTGGGTGCTGGCGGCTGGCCGCTGGGGCGGCTATGGCGCAAAAATACCTCCCCCTCTGCGTCCTCTGCGTCCTCTGCGTCTTTGCGTCTCTGCGTTAATGTCACGCAGCCGCGTTCAACCGTAGAGCACGCTGTGTTCGTGCCTGCGGCAGCCCCTACAGGGAATAGCCGAACGCCTCCTTGAACCGGTCGTCGAACTCGGCCCGCTCGAAGCGATGGTTCTGGGTGCCGTGCTCCTCGATCTTGATGGCCCCCATGAGCGAGGCGATGCGGCCGGTGGTCTCCCAGTCCATGCCGTGCATGAGGCCGTAGAGCAGGCCGGCCCGGTAGGCGTCGCCGCAGCCGGTGGGATCATTGACCTCGCGCGGGGCCGCGCACGGGATGTCGTGGCGGTGATCGGAGGCATAGATGTGGGAGCCCTCCGGGCCGCGGGTGACGATGAGGGCCTCCACCCGCTCGGCGATTTCGTGGGGCGACAGCCCGGTGCGCTCCTGCAGGAGCTGCATCTCGTAGTCGTTGACCGTGATCCAGGTGGCCTGCTCGATGAAACCCAGCAGGTCGTCGCCGTCGAACATGGGCAGCCCCTGGCCGGGATCGAAGATGAAGGGGATGTCCGCCTCCGCGAACTGGCGCGCGTGCTCGAACATGCCCTCGCGCCCGTCGGGCGCGACGATGCCGATGGTCACGCCCTCGGCCTCGGTCACCCGGTTCTCGTGGGCGAAGCTCATGGCCCCGGGATGGAAGGCCGTGATCTGGTTGTCGTCCATGTCGGTGGTGATGAAGGCCTGGGCGGTGTAGGTGTCCGGGATCTCGCGCACGTGGGTGCGGGGGATGCCGCACTGGTCCATCCAGCGTGCATAGGGGCCGAAGTCCTCGCCCACCGTCCCCATGGGCAGGGGATCGCCACCCAGCAGCTTGAGGTTGTAGGCGATGTTGCCGGCGCAGCCGCCGAACTCGCGCCGCATGTCGGGCACCAGGAACGAGACGTTCAGGATGTGGACCTTGTCGGGCAGGATGTGGTTCTTGAACCGGTCGTGGAACACCATGATGGTGTCGTAGGCGAAGGAACCGCAGATGAGCGCAGACATGAGACCTCCCCGTTTCAGACCCCGGCGCCGATGTTAGCAGCGCCCGGCCGTCACAGCCAGCGCGGCACCAGGATCAGGCCCCACACCAGGACCACCCCGGCCAGGGCCACGAACACCGCCGCCGAGCCCAGGTCCTTGGCCCGCCCCGACAGCTCGTGTGGTTCGGAGCCGATGCGGTCCACCACCGCCTCCACCGCCGAGTTGAGCAGCTCCACCACCAGCACCAGCAGCACGCTGCCGGCCAGCAGCGCCCGCTCCACCCCGTCGGCACCCAGCCACGCGCCCAGCGGCACCAGCACCGCGGCCAGCACCGCCTCCTGGCGGAAGGCCGCCTCGTGGCGCCAGGCCGCGGCCAGACCGCGCCAGGAATAGCCGCAGGCGCGCAGGATGCGAACGATCCCGGTGGCACCCGGCTTCACGCCGCCGCGTCTCCGTCTTCTGCCGGCGGGCGCCAGGCCACGTCCAGCTCCTTGGCCGCGCGCACGTCGTCGAGCCGGCGCACGGGCAGGGTGTGGGGGGCGGTGCGCACCTGCTCGGGGTTGGCGCGCGCCTCCTGCAGGATGGCCTTCATGGCCTCGACGAAGGCGTCCAGCGTCTCCGGGCTCTCGGTCTCGGTGGGCTCGATGAGCAGGCACTCGGGCACCAGCAGCGGGAAGTAGGTGGTGGGGGCGTGGAAGCCGTGGTCCAGCAGCCGCTTGGCCACGTCCATGGCGGTGATGCCCAGCTCCTTCTGCTGGCGCCTGAGGGTGATGATGAACTCGTGGGTGGCGCGGCGTTCCGGAAACGCCGGGTCGAAGCCGGCCTCGCGCAGGCGCGCCAGCAGGTAGTTGGCATTGAGGGTGGCGTAGTCCGCCACCCGGGCCATGCCCTCGCGGCCCAGCATGCGGGCATAGACCCAGGCGCGCAGCAGCACGCCGGCATTGCCGGCGAAGGCCGACAGGCGGCCGATGCTCTGCGGCCGGGTCTTCTCGGTCAGCCAATAGTAGTCACCACCGTTGCCGCGCGCCACCATGGGCACCGGCAGGAAGGGCTCCAGGCGCTCGCTCACCCCCACCGGGCCGGCCCCCGGGCCGCCGCCGCCGTGGGGCGTGGAGAAGGTCTTGTGCAGGTTGATGTGGATGACGTCGAAGCCCATCTCGCCCGGCTTCACCTTGCCGAGGATGGCATTGAGGTTGGCGCCGTCGTAGTAGAGCAGGCCGCCGGCCTCGTGCACGATGCGCGCGATCTCGTCGATGCGCCGCTCGAACACGCCCAGGGTGGACGGGTTGGTGAGCATGATGCCCGCGGTCTGCGGGCCCACCACCTCGCGCAGCGCGTCCAGGTCCACGTCACCCTGGTCGTCGGTGGGGATCTCGCGCGCGGTGTAGCCGCACATGACCGCGGTGGCCGGGTTGGTGCCGTGGGCCGCATCCGGCACCAGGATCTCGGTGCGGCCGGTGTCGCCGCGGGCGTCGTGGTAGGCCCGGATCATGGCCACCCCCGCGAATTCGCCCTGGGCCCCGGCCATGGGCGCCAGCGACACCGCCTTCATCCCCGTCACCTCGCGCAGGATCTCCTGCAGCTCGTACAGGCAGGCCATGAAGCCCTGGCTCAGGTTGTCGGGGCTGGCCGGGTGCCGCTCCAGGAACCCGGGCAGCATGGCCAGGCTGTTGCAGGCCCGCGGGTTGTACTTCATGGTGCACGAACCCAAGGGATAGAAATGGGTGTCGATGGAGAAGTTCTTCTGCGACAGCCGGGTGTAGTGGCGCACCACGTCCAGCTCCGAGAGCTCCGGCAGCGGCGGCGGCGCCCCGCGGCGCTGGTGGGCGGGAATGTCCGCCAGGTCCGCCACGGCCGGCGGCTGCTGGGCACCGTTCACGCGCCCGGGCCGGGAGTGATCAAAAACCAGCATAATCGTCCGTTCCGCTCCGTCGAGAAACTGCCAACACAAGGGGGCTCAATGCCCGCTACCCAATGGAACCCGCCCGGCCTCCCGGCCGCACCGGCGAGAATGGCCGTCACACGGCACGGCTGCCGGTGCAGTCATGTCCCGCGACTCCTGTTCCGGCCACGCGGTCCCTGCCATCGCAAAGCGGTCACACTGGAGCTGCGACCTGCCACAGGGTGGTGCGATGGCTCCGCCATCGCACCCTACGTCCTTCTGTCCTCTGTCTTCTGTCTCCTGAATCGCGGAGGACGCCGGGCACCAAAAGCGGGTGGCCGCACAAGTCCCGGCTTGCGCCAGCGCACGGGCCTGAACACATCACTCCCGGCTTTCCGACCTCCTCGAGATCCGTCTTCCCCTCTCTGCGCACTCTGCGTCTTTGCGCCTCTGCGTTGAGATCCCTGTACGAAACCGGGCCACGGTGGCCGGTTTTGCAGGACACCTTTCAACCCAGCGCCTTGATTGCGGCATCGTAGTCCGGCTCCTGCGCGATCTCCGGCACCAGCTCGGCGTACACCACCTTGTCGTTCTCGTCCAGCACCAGCACCGCGCGCGCGGTGATGCCGGCCAGCGGTCCGTCAGTGATGAGCACCCCGTAGTCCTTGGCGAAGTTGCGGCTGCGCATCATGGACAGGGGCACCACCTTGTCCGACCCCTGGGCCTCGCACACGCGCTTCATGGCGAAGGGCAGGTCGGCCGAGACCACCAGCACCACCACATCGTCGCGCCCGGCCACGGCCTGGTTGAACTTGTCGGTGGACGTGGCACACACCGGCGTGTCCAGGCTGGGCACGATGCTGATGAGCTTCTTCTTGCCGGCGAAATCCTTCAGGTGCACGTCTTCGAGATCCGTGGTCACCAGGTGGAAATCCGGCGCCTGGCTGCCCACGGCCGGCAGCTCGCCGCTGGTGTGAACGGTGTTGCCTTGAAGCGTGATGGTTGCCATGAGTCCTCTCCCCCTTTTTCCATTCGCGGTTGGTCACAGGCGCGGTGCCACCGGGCAGGCCACCGAGCGCAGGCGGGCGAAGATGCGTTCCAGGTGACCGGCGAAGGCCTCCAGGTCCTCCCCGGTCTTGGTCTCGGTGGCGCACACCAGCAGCGTGTTGTCCAGCTCCGGGTAGTCGTCCGCCACGGTCACGCCGCCCACGATGCCCTGCACCGAGAGGGCGCGCATGACTTCGCCCACGGGCAGCGGCAGGCGCAGCAGGACCTCGTGAAACACGGGGCGCTGAAAGACCCGCTCCACCCCCTCCAGTGCGCACAGCCGCTCCGCCAGCCGGTTGGTGTTGGCGTGGCTCGCCGCCGCCACCCGGGCCAGGCCCTGCGGCCCCAGCAGCGCCATGTAGATGGTGGCCGCGGTCACCAGCAGGCCCTGGTTGGTGCAGATGTTGGAGGTGGCCTTGGACCGGCGGATGTGCTGCTCGCGGGCCTGCAGGGTCAGGGTGAACCCGGTGCGGCCCTCCACGTCCACGGTGCGGCCCACGATGCGTCCCGGCATCTGGCGCACGTGCTCCCTGCGGCAGCACATGAAGCCGAAGTACGGCCCGCCCGAGGACAGCGGCGCGCCCAGGGGCTGGCCGTCGCCGCAGGCGATGTCGGCCCCGGACCCGCCCCATTCCCCCGGCGGCTTGAGCACCGCCATGGCGGTGGGGTTGACCACCGCGATGACCAGCCCGCCGCGGGCGTGGGCCCAGTCGGTCAGCGCGTCCACTTCCTCCAGCACGCCGAAGAAGTTGGGCTGCGGAATCACCAGGGCGGCGAAGTCACCCGGGTCGCCGGGCAGCGCGTCCGGGTCCAGGTGGCCGCCGGCGCGATGGTAGTCCAGCTCCTCCAGCACGATGCCCTGGTTGCGCACGATGGTGTCCACCACCCGGCGGTAGGCCGGATGCACGGTGCGCGGCACGAGGATCCGCTTCGAGCGGCTGCGGCGGTTGGCCCGCACCGCCATGAGCACCGCCTCGGCCAGGGCCGAGGCGCCGTCGTAGAGGGAGGCATTGGACACGTCCATGGCCATGAGCCCCGCCATCATGCTCTGGTACTCGTACAGGAGCTGGAGGGTGCCCTGGCTGGCCTCGGCCTGGTACGGGGTGTAGGCGGTGTAGAACTCGCCGCGGGTGGCGATCTCCCACACCGCGGCCGGAATGTGGTGCTCGTAGGCCCCGGCCCCGGCGAAGCACAGGGTGCGCTGATCGGCCCGCGCCCGCTCGTGCATGATGCGCGCCACGCCGGCCTCGGACAGCCCCTCGGGCACGCCGTCCAGCGGGCCCGAACGCAGGGCGGGCGGGATCTCGTCGAACAGGGCCTCGATGGAATCGACCCCGATGGCCGCCAGCATCCGGCGGACGTCGTCTTTGGTGTGGGGAATGAACGGCATGCCGGCTGCCGCGCTAGTCGGCCTCGTCCTCGATCATCTGCTTGTAGGCGGCGGCATCCATGAGCTCCGCCGCCGCCCCCGGATCCTCGGGCTTGAGGCGGAAGATCCAGCCGTCGCCGTAGGGGTCCTGGTTGATGAGCTCCGGCGTGTCGGCCAGGGCCTCGTTGACCTCCACCACCTCGCCCGCCACCGGGCAGTAGACGTCGGAGGCGGCCTTGACCGACTCCACCACCGCGCAGTCGTCACCGCCGCCGAAGGCGGTGCCCACCTCGGGCAACTCCACGAACACCAGGTCCCCCAGCAGGTGCTGGGCGTGGTCGCTGATCCCCACGGTGAGCAGGCCGTCGTCGTCCTGCCGCACCCATTCGTGGGTCTTGGTGTACCGAAGATCGTCGGGCACTTCGCTCATCTGTGCTCTCTCCCAGGCTCGTTGTTCGATTCTTTGCTCGGCGCCGGCGGAATCATGTGCAGGGCTTGCCGTGGCGCACGAAGGGCGGGCGCACTAGGCGCGCGGGCAGGCGCCGGCCGCGGATCTCCACCTCGCAGTACTCTCCGGCGCTGCGCGGCACCCGGGCGAAGCCGATGGCCCGGCCCAGGGTAGGCGAGAAACTGCCCGAGGTGATCTCGCCCGCCTCCAGGCCCTCCACGAACACCTTCTGGTGCCCGCGCAGCACGCCCTTGCCTTCCAGCATGATGCCGGTGAGCTTGCGCGCCGGGCCCTCGCGCCGCTGGGCGGCCAGCGCGCTGCGGCCGATGAAGTCCCGCTCCTCCGGCTCCCAGGCCACGGTCCAGCCCAGGCCGGACTCCAGCGGCGTCACCTCCTCGTCCATGTCGGTGCCGTAGAGGTTCATGCCCGCCTCCAGGCGCAGGGTGTCACGGGCGCCCAGCCCGCAGGGCCGCACGCCCGGCTCCAGCAGGGCGCGCCACAACGCCGGCGCCTGCGTGCCCGGCAGCATGATCTCGTAGCCGTCCTCGCCGGTGTAGCCGGTGCGGGCGATGAACATCCCGTCCACCTCGCGCCCGTAGAACGGCGCCATGTCGGCCAGGTCGGCGCCGGCCGCCGGGCCCAGGACCTCGTGCACGCGGGCACGGGCCTCGGGCCCCTGCACCGCGATCATGGCCAGGTCGTCGCGCTCGCGCACCTCGACGCCGTAGGGCCCGGCGTGGCGGCGGATCCAGGCCAGGTCCTTGTCGCGGGTGGCGGCGTTGACCACCATGCGGAAGTGTTCCGGCCCCATGAGGTAGACGATGAGATCATCGATGACCCCGCCCCGCTCGTTGAGCATGCAGGAGTACAAGGCTTTGCCCGTGTCCTGCAGCCGGTCCACGTTGTTGGCAAGGAGGTGGCGCAGGAATTCACGCACCCGCGGTCCGGCGAGATCGACGATGGTCATGTGGGAGACGTCGAACATCCCGGCCGCGCGCCGCACGGCGTGATGCTCCTCGATCTGGGAACCGTAGTGCAGCGGCATCTCCCAGCCGCCGAAGTCCACCAGGGTGGCGCCGGCGGCGCGGTGCTCGTCGTACAGCGGCGTGCGCTGCAGCATGTCCCCGGTGGCGGCGTTCACTGTGTCTCCTCCGCGTGGTAGGACGACCGCACCAGCGGCCCGGACTTGACCCAGGCGAAACCCAGGTCCCGCGCCAGGCGGGCATAGTCGTCGAACTCCTCCGGCGGGACGTAGCGGCGCACCGGCAGGTGGTAGCGCGAGGGGCGCAGGTACTGGCCCAGCGACAGGCGCTGCACGCCCGCGGCGCGCAGGTCGCGCAGGACCGCTTCCACCTGCTCGCGGCACTCGCCCAGTCCCAGCATGAGGGCCGACTTGGCCTCCACGCCGGGCTGCCCCGCGACCCGCTCCAGCAGGCGCAGCGACACATTGTAGTCGGCGCCCTTGCGCACTTCGCGGTAGAGGGCCGGGACCGTCTCCACGTTGTGGCCCCAGACGAGCTGCACCGGGCCGGGTGCGGTGCGCACCTCGTCCAGCGCCGCCAGGACGAGTTCGATGGCCGACTCCTGGCAGCGCTTGAAGTCGGGGGTCAGGAATTCCACGCCCATGTCCGGCCGGGCCCGGCGCAGGGCCCGCAGGGTGTCGGCGAACACGGCCGCGCCGCCGTCGGGCAGGTCGTCGCGGTTGACCGAGGTGAGCACCACGTAGTCCAGGCCCATGGCCAGGGCCGCCTCGGTCACCCGCCGCGGCTCGTCGGGATCGTGCCAGGACGGCCGGCCGGTTTTGACGTTGCAGAAGCCGCAGGCCCGGGTGCACACGTCACCCAGCAGCATGAAGGTGGCGGTGCCGCGGCTCCAGCACTCGCCGCGGTTGGGGCAGGCCGCCTCCTCGCACACCGTGTTGAGACCCAGGCCGTGGACCGCGGCGGCGGTCTGCCGGTAGGTCTCGCCGCCGCCCAGCCGCTGGCGGATCCAGGCCGGCATGCGCGCCGCGTTGGGCTCGGCCGAGTGGTCGAAGACCGGAATGATGCGTCGCATGACCCGAATGGAACCTGTCTCAGAATTCCGCGCGCGTCGCGTTGTGAGTCCACGGCCGCGCCGGCAAGGCGCGCCGCGCAGCACAGTACTCGTCGTACGGGCCAGCGGCGCAACGCCGCCGGCGTGGGCGTGGCTCGCAACCCCCCGGGGCGCCGGCGATTCTGGCCCAGGCGCTCGCCATGGCGGAAAATGCCGGTATCGTCCGTATCCAGATCATGCTTCGTGACTCTCCGCAGAAAATCGCCAGGCGCGCGGCCGTGGGGAATTCCGAGACAGGTTCTGCACTCCTCTGCCGCAGGGCGGCCGCCAAAAGCAAAAAAGCGGCGGGGAGGTTGCCTGCAACTTCCCGCGCCGCCCCTCTGTCCGGTTACCTGAGAGCTTGAGCCCCTTCGGTGCCCCGCTGCGGTCCGTCCTGCGGCCGGCGGAGACTCTCCAGAGTCAATGCTGCGCCTGTGGTCCTTTTGCCTGAGCGTTTCCGGGCGGGTTGCGCCTTCGGCGCCCGCCGCGAGGGCGGGTCTCTCCCACAGACGTGTTCATTGAAGGCAAGAAGTTTACTCAGGCGCTGCGGCAAAACCAAGGCCGGCGACAAACCGCCGTGGAACCAGTCACTTAGCCGCCGCACGGAGGCGCCGGGGCGGCCGCGGCGGGACCGGCGGCAAGGACCCTGCCCCCATATATATAGAATGGGCCGCCAATCAGATAATAATGATTCTCATTATCGTTTCAGCGGGCGGCGAGGCGCCGGGCCAGGGGCCCCAGGGTCAGCCCCTGGACCAGGATGGAGAACACCACGATGCCGTAGGTCACACCCACCAGCACCTCCCGCACCGGGCCGGCCGGCAGGGACAGGGCCAGCGCCACCGAGATGCCCCCGCGGATTCCGCCCCAGGTCATGAGCGCCACCACGCCCGGGGTGAAGGGCCGGAAGCGGCGCAGCAGGGACACCGGCACCGCCACGCTGAGCCAGCGCGCACCGAGCACCACCGGTACCAGGAACAGCGCCGCCCACAGGTGGTCGAGGCTGAAGCTCAGCACCAGCACCTCCAGGCCGATGAGCACGAACAGCACCGCGTTGAAGAACTCGTCCATGAGCTCCCAGAACCCGTCCAGGTGCTCCCTCGTGACCGGCGACATGGCCAGCAGCCGGCCGTGATTGCCCAGCAGCAGGCCCGCCACCACCATGGCGATGGGGCCGGAGACGTGCAGCGTACCGGCCAGCGCGTAGCCGCCCAGCACCAGGGCGAGGGTGAGCAGGATCTCCACCTGGTAGTTGTCGATGCCGCGCAGAAGCGCGTAGCAGGCGCCCCCCAGCAGCAGGCCCAGGAGTGCGCCGCCCGCGGCCTCCTGCACCAGCAGCCAGGCGATGCCCGCCGGCTCCGGCGCGCCGCCCTCCGCCGCCAGGCCGGCCAGCACCAGGAACACCACCACCCCGATGCCGTCGTTGAACAGGGACTCGCCGGTGATCTTGATCTCCACGCTGCGCGGCACCCCGGCCTGCTTGAGCACGCCCAGCACGGCGATGGGATCGGTGGGCGCGATGAGGGCGCCGAACACCAGGCAATAGACGAAGGGCACCGCCAGCCCCAGCAGCCCGAACACCCACCACGCCGCCGCGCCCACGAGGAAGGTGGTGGCCACCACGCCGAGGGTCGCGAGCACGGCCACGATCCCCTTCTGGCGCGACAGCTCGCCCAGATCCACGTGGAGGGCACCGGCGAACAGGAGCACGCTGAGCATGCCCTGCATCAGGGTCTCGTGAAAGTCGATGCCGGCGATGAACGCCGCCGCCGCCCCGGTCACGGCTTCCATGCCCAGCCTGCCCGCGGCCACCACTGCCAGCGACAGCAGCAGGGCGATGCCCAGCAGCCCCACCGCCGTGGGCAGGCGCACCCAGCGGTGATTGACGTAACTGAGCAGGGCGGCCAGGGTCACCAGCACCGCCACCGTATCCAGCAGGGCCATGGCTCAGGGTCCGAAGCGTGCCAGCGCCGGCGGATGGAGGGTGTGCCCCATGGCCTGGCGCACGATGAAGCGGCGCGCAGGCGGCGCCGCCTGGATGAGATGCATGCCCAGCCCGCGCAGTGCGCGCACGCCGGCCAGCGGACTGCCGAAGATGCGCTGGAAGCCGTCCACCGCGCGCAGCATGGCCAGGTTCTCCGCCCGGCGCCAGCGCTCGTAGCGCCGCAGCACGTGCAGGGCGCCGGGATCCTCGCCGCGCCCGGCGGCCTCCGCCAGCACCTCGGCCAGGGCGGCGGCATCGCCCAGGCCCAGGTTCACGCCCTGCCCCGCCAGCGGATGCACGGTGTGGGCGGCGTCACCCACCAGGGCCAGGCGCGGCTGCACGTAGCGCACGGCGTCGAAAAAGCGCAGGGGAAACACCGCGCGTTCCGCCACCACCTCCACCGCGCCCAGGCGCGATTCGAAGCCCGCCTCCAGCTCCGCGCCCAGCGCGGCGGCATCCAGCGCCGCCAGGCGTTCCGCGTCCGCCGGCGGCAGCGACCAGACGATGGCGCTGAAGTGATCGCACAGCGGCAGGAAGGCCAGGGGACCGCCGGGCAGAAACCGCTGCCAGGCGGTCTCCCCGTGCCAGCGTTCGCTGCGCACCACCGTGACCAGAGCGGCCTGGTCGTAGTCCCACCCCCGCACCGCGATCTCCGCCCGGCGGCGCATCCAGGAGCGGGAACCGTCGGCCGCCACCACCAGCCTCGCCCGCACCCGCCGCCCGCCGTCGGTCTCCAGGGTCACGCCGCGGGGTCCGCATGCCATGGCCACCGGCCGCGTCCCTGCCAGCAGATGCACGCCGGGCAGCTCGGCCAGGCGGGCGTGCAGTGCCCGCACGATGACGTCGTTCTCCACGATGTGGCCCAGGTGGGGCTCGCCCACCTCCCGGGCCTCGAAATGGAGCACGCCGCTGGAGCCGGCGTCCCACACGTGCATGCTGCGAAAGGGGCTCACGCGCTCGGCGACCATGGCGGGCCAGGCCCCCAGGTTGCGGAACAGCGCCTCGGTGGCGCGGGTGATGGCGGAGACGCGGATGGAAAACCCCTCCCGGCGCGGCGGCGGTCCCGCCGCCGCCTCCACCACCGCCACCGACAGCGGCGTCTCCTGTGCCAGGGCACAGGCCAGGGCGGCACCCACCATGCCGCCGCCGGCGATGACCACGTCGAACTCGCCGCGCACCCGGCTCACGGACAGGGCTCCGGACCGTGTGCGGGCGGCAGGCCCATGACCATGCGCGGCAGGCGTCCCGCCAGACCCATGGCATGGCGCGCCAGGACGTTCTTCAGCGGCGGCAGCAGGTCCAGCGCCAGCAGGCCCGCGTTGCGCGCCGCGGCCACCGGCAGCCGGTCGTTGGAGAACACCCGCACCAGGGCGTCGGTGAATGCACTCACCTGCAGGCGATCGCGGCGGCGCCAGCGGGCGTAGCGTTCCAGCACCGCACCGGCACCCGGATCGGCGCCGGTGCCGGCGGCCGCGGCCAGCACCTCGGCCAGCGCCGCCACGTCGCGCAATCCCAGGTTGAAACCCTGCCCCGCCACCGGGTGCAGGGTGTGGGCCGCGTTGCCGATGATGGCCAGGCGCGGCCGCACCTGCGCCCGCGCCTGCACCATGCCCAGGGGATAGACATGGCGCGTCCCCGCCGCCAGCACCTCGCCCGCCTCCTTCGGCAGCACCGGCTGCAGGGCGGCTAGAAAGCCGGCCTCGTCCAGCGCCGCCAGGCGCGTGGCCTCCTCCGGCGGATGGGTCCACACCAGCGACCATTCGCAGCCGGTGTCCAGCCGCCGCCCGTCGGCGCCGGTGCCGGCCAGGGCGAGGGGGAGCAGCGCCAGGGGCCCGCACGGCGTGAACCGCTCGTGGGCGGTGTCGCCGTGGGGCTCGCTGGTGCGGATGTTGGCGATGACGGCCGACTGGCGATAGTCCAGGCGCACCGTCCCCACACCGCACAGCTCGCGCACGCGCGAGCGGGTGCCGTCCGCCGCCACCAGCAGGCGGGCCGACAGCTCCCGTGCCCCCCCCGGCGTCTCCACCGCCACCCGCGCCAGGCCGCCCTCCAGCGCCACGCCCGTCACCTCGGCCGGACAGTGGTGATCCACGTTGGCCGCAGCGGCCAGGGCCGGACCCAGTACCGCGCCCAGCACACGGCTCTCCACCACGTAGCCGAAGGCCTCGACACCGTGGCGGGCCGCCTCCAGGCGGGTGGTGCCGAAGCGGCCGCGGTCGGTGACCCGGATGCGGCGGATGGGGGCGGCCCCGCGCGCGGCCACCGCCTCCCACAGCCCCAGCGCCTCGAAGATGCGCCGCGAGCTCCAGGCCAGGGCCAGGGAGCGGGCGTCGAAGCTGGGCTGGGCACCGTCCTCCAGGGGCCGGGCCTCCACCACGCCCACGCGCAGCGGCAGGCCGCGCAGGGCGCAGGCCAGCGAGGCCCCCACCAGGCCGCCGCCGATGATCAGCACATCGTAGTCGGGCCGGCTCACCGCCTGCGCCTCCGCCGGCTGCCGCCGGCACCCTCGGCCATGAGGGCCTCCACCTCGTCCGGGTCCTTGGGCACGCCGCCGGTGAGCACCTCGCAACCGTCGGCGGTGACCAGCACGTCGTCCTCGATGCGGATACCCGTGTTCCACCACTTCCTGGCCACCCGGCTGCCGGCACGCACGTAGAGTCCGGGCTCCACCGTGAGCACCATGCCCGGCTCCAGCTCGCGCCACTGGTCGTCCACCTTGTAGTCGCCCACGTCGTGCACGTCCATGCCCAGCCAGTGGCCGGTGCGGTGCATGAAGAACTCCCGGTAGCGCTCGTTGCGGACGAGGGTGGGCACGCGGCCCTTGAGCAGGCCCAGCTCCACCAGGCCCTCGGTGAGCACGCGCACCGCGGCATCGTGGGGATCGTTCCAGTGGTTGCCCGGGCGCACCGCGTCGATGGCCGCGGCCTGTGCCGCCAGGACCACCTCGTAGAGGGCGCGCTGGCTGCGGCTGAAGCGGCCGTTGACGGGAAAGGTGCGGGTGATGTCGGCGGCGTAGTAGTCGTACTCGGCCCCGGCGTCGATGAGCACCAGGTCGCCGTCACGCAGCACGGCGTCGTTGTCGGTGTAGTGCAGCACGCAGCCGTTGGCCCCGCCGCCGACGATGGAGACGTAGGCGGGAAAACGCGCGCCCCGGGTCATGAACTCGTGCAGCAGCTCGGCCTCGAGCTGGAACTCCTTCATGCCCGGGCGGCAGGCCCGCATGGCGCGGCAGTGGGCGGCGGCGGAGATGCGCGCGGCCTCGCGCATGGCCCTGATCTCGGCCGCGCTCTTGAACAGGCGCATCTCGTGCAGCAGGTGATCCAGGGCGATGAACTCGCCCGGGGTGTGGACCCCGGCCCGCACCTGGCTCCGCAACCGGTTGACCCAGCCGATGAGCCGCTGGTCGAAGTCGGGATGCACGCCCATGGTGTAGTAGACACGCTCCACCCCCTCCAGCATGCCCGGCAGGATGTCGTCGATGTCGTCGATGGGGAAGGAGTCGTCGGCGCCGTAGGTCTCCACCGCCCCTTCCTGGCCGGCCCGCGGCCCGGTCCAGACCTCGGCCTTCTCGTCCCGCTCGCGGCAGAACAGGACGTACTCGCCGTTCCTGCGCCCCGGTGCCAGCACCGCCACCGCGTCGGGCTCGGGAAACCCGGTGAGATAGTAGAAGTCGCTGTCCGGCCGGTAGGGGTACTCGGCATCCCGGTTGCGCATGCGCAGGGGGGCGGCGGGGAGAATGGCCACGGCCCCCTCGCCCATCTGCTGCATGAGCTGGCGGCGGCGGCGGCTGAATTCGCGGAGTTGCATGGGAGGATTATGCCCGGCGGCAGGGACCGGGGCCAGGGGATGGGGACCGGGTGCCGGGTGCCGGGAACCGGGTGCCGGGGACTTTGTCCCGGGCCTACGCCCGGTTCCCGCCCCCGTTGCCGGAGGCACCCTGCGGCGAGGCGGCCTCCTCCTGCCCGGCGGCATGCTGCACCTCCTCGCGCAGCAGCAGCACCGCGGTGCGCAGGAACTCCAGCAGCTCGGCGTACGCCCGTTCGCTCTCCTCGCCCTCCTCGGCGGCATAGTCGCCGGCCCGCGACAGGGCGGCCAGGTCGCGCATCACCTCGGCCGCGTCCCCGTGCTCGAGCTGGCTGCGGCGCACCCCGCCCAGCCCCAGGCCCAGCAGGAATCCCTGGACCCAGCGCCCCAGGGCCGCGGCCCGCGCCGCCACCCCGGTGCGATCATCGGGCAGAAGCGGGGAAAACCCCAGCTCCGGGTCCGCCAGGCCCTCGCGCAGCCCGCGGTAGAGCCGCTCCAGGCGGGCGTCCCACTCCGCCTCGGCCCCGGCCGTCGGCTCCGGTCCCAGGTAGGACCGCCAGTCGGCAGGCCGGAACTCGGCCCCGCCCACGGCGTAGCCGCACAGCATGCCGTGGGCCTCGGCGGCGTCGGAGTGGCTGCCGGAGCGCTCCAGCCATTGCTGCAGCTCGTCGTAGGTGGGAAATTCGCCGTCCACGGTGGTACCTGCCCGGACATGGTTCAAAAAGGAGGCCAAGACTCCGTCGAGCTATCGTATCACCCCCCGGTGCAGGCGGACAGCGACGTTGACCGCCCACCGCCGGCCCTCTATATTGAACCAGAGCGCCGGCGCGGTCTCCGCGCGGGAGCAGTACGCGGAGTGGTGACGATGGACGAAATGGACCTGAGGAAGCTGGAGCAGCGGGTCGACGAGCTCATCGACACCGTGGGCCGGCTCAAGTCGGAAAACCAGCACCTGCGCGAGACCAAGGCCGCGCTGGAGGCCGAGCGGGCCCGCCTGCTGGAGAACACCGAGCTGGCCCGTTCGCGGGTGGAGTCCATGATCGAGCGCCTGAGGGCCATGGAAAATGACTGAGCGGCGGGCCGAAGCGGTCTCGGTGACTATCCTGGACAAGGAATACCTGGTATCGTGCCCGCCCGACGAGCGCGACGCCCTGCTGGCGTCGGCGCGCTACCTGGACCAGAAGATGCGGGAGATCCGGGATTCCGGCAAGGTCATCGGGGCCGACCGCATCGCGGTGATGGCGGCGCTCAACATCGCCCACGAGCTGCTGGCCCGGGACAGCGAGCAGTCGCAGATGAGCGAGACCCTCGCCCAGCGGCTGCGCCGGCTGCAGGAAAAGATCGAGGGCGCATTGTTCCAGTCCCAGCAGCTGGAGTTTTGACCGGCGGGCGGCGACGCCGTCCGCACCGCAGGTTCCATGGGTGGTGCCTGCCCTGTACGTCAGTGGCCGGGGATATTTCTTGAGCCTTAATGCAACTCCCCGGGGGCGATAATCCGGTGCTGTGTGCAAGTCCGCCCTGGAGCGGAAAGCCTGATGCGCCGGCTGTTCACTCCCACTTGAACCTCAGGTTCAAGAACAAAGGCCGCAACGGCAGGCGCGGGTGGCCACCCTCCATTTCCTCCCCGCCACCATGAGCGACCGCAAAGCCCTCCGCCGCCGCCTGCGTGCCGCCCGCGCCGCCCTGGCGCCGGCCGAGCGCGCCCGCGCCTCCCGGGCCCTGGCCTGGCACGTGCTGCGCAGCCCCTGGTACCTCCGCGCCCGGCGCATCGCCTTCTATCTGCCCAACGACGGCGAGGTGGACCTCCAGCCCCTGCTGCTGGCGGCCTGGCAGGCGGGCAAGCAGTGCTTCCTGCCGGTGCTGGGCGGCCGCTGGGAGCCGCGCCTGTGGTTCATGCCCTGGACGCCCGGCGACGACCTGGTGCCCAATCGCTACGGGATCCTGGAACCGCCCCTGGTGCGCGGCCGGCGCACCGGGCACAACTGGGCCCTGGACCTGGTGCTGGTGCCGCTGGTGGCGGTGGACCGGGCGGGACACCGCCTGGGCATGGGCGGGGGCTTCTACGACCGCACCTTCGCCTACCTGCGGGCCCGGCGCCACTGGCGCCGGCCCCACCTCATGGGCACGGCGTTTTCCTTCCAGCAGGTGGACCACCTGGAGCCCGCCCCCTGGGACGTCCCCCTGGACAGCCTGGCCACGGAGCGGGGCGTCGTCTCCTTTCCGGGGCGGGACCCCTGAAAAGGCAGCGGCGGGCCGGGTGACCGGACCGCCGCCGTCTTCTCTC
This sequence comes from Chromatiales bacterium, assembly GCA_027021685.1. GTDB lineage: Bacteria > Pseudomonadota > Gammaproteobacteria > CAMYNG01 > CAMYNG01 > JALUTW01. The sequence goes on from JALUTW010000444.1 coordinate 16,746, forward strand.
CTCCCTTTGCGCCCTTTACTGCTGGCGGGGCAGCGTGGTCGCTCCCTCGGGCTGCGTCATGGCCTGGGTGATGCCCGTCACGAGCACGCTCAGGCCCAGGAGCACCGCCAGGACGAACAACAGATCGGGCCTGCGCCGTTTCATGTCGTTCTCCTTCTCCCGGGGCCGGCCCCCGCGGCGGCCGGCTTTTCATTATTGGTGTTGTGACGCGGGACACTTTTTATACAAGCGCCGGTCCCGGCGGGCAAGCCCTGCCGTGCACTTAAGTACTTAAGAACTCGCTGAATTTCCAACACGCCCCGGGCCGGCTGCGGTATATTCTGCGCCCGTGGAAACCACCCGGAGAGCCGGCACCATGAATTACTGGCTGATGAAGTCCGAACCCGACGTCTACGGCATCGACGACCTGGCCGCCCAGCCCGACCAGACCGACCACTGGGACGGCGTGCGCAACTACCAGGCCCGCAACATGATGCGGGACCAGATGAAGAAGGGCGACAAGGTGTTCTTCTACCACTCCAACTGCAAGACGCCGGGGATCGTGGGCATCGCCCGCGTGGTGCGCGAGGGCTACCCCGATTTCACCGCCTTCGACCCCCGGTCCAGGTACTACGACCCCAAGAGCAGCCCCGACAACCCGCGCTGGTACATGGTGGACATCCGGCTGGAACGCAAGCTCAAGCGCAACATCACGCTCGAAGAACTCAAGCGGCACCGGGAACTGGCCGACATGCCGCTGCTGCGGCGCGGCAACCGCCTCTCCGTGATGCCGGTGACGGCGGAGCAGTGGAAGTTCATCCTCTCCCTGGAAAAATCCGGCGCCCGCTGACCCTGCTCCAGGCATCGACCGCCGCGAAAAATGTTGCAAGATGCAATATTTTTCGCGGCCGCCACGTGTTCCACGCCATGCCGCGCGCACGTCGCGCCATGCCGGAACACACATGCACCGCGCATCCGGCGCGTTTCCGGAACATGCACCCGGCACCGCGCGGTACGGCTGGATGAAACCGCATCTTATCGACCGGGCACGGGGCCGACTTTAGTCACGCGCGGCGATGGCATCGCACGACAGTCCCGGCGATGCGATGCAGCCGCGTCATCGTGCACTGCCCGCGCCCGTTTCAACACGCTGCGTTCCGTGCACGCACGTTCGTTGGGCGTGATGCCTGCCGGGACTGCTATACAGGCGTTTTTCGCAGCGCCAAAAAATTCACGAACTTACTAGCATTTTTGATCAACTTGGCTATACTCAGCGAAAGTTCAATGCTCAACTGGAGGTCTAACGCTATGGCAGCGAAGAAGAAAGCCAAGAAGAAGACCGCTACCCGGAAGAAGGTAGCGAAGAAACGGGTCGCCAGGAAGACCGCGGCCAAGAAGACCGCGAAGAAGCGGGCGGCCAAGAAGAAGGTCGCGAAGAAGAAGGCCAAGAAGAAAGCCACCAAGAAGAAGGCCAAGAAGAAGGCCGCCAAGAAAAAGGCCAAAAAGAAGGTAGCCAAGAAGAAGGCCAAGAAAAAGGCCACCAAGAAGAAAGCCAAGAAGAAGGCGACCAAGAAAAAGGCCAAAAAGAAGGTAGCCAAGAAGAAGGCCAAGAAGAAAACCGCCAAGAAGAAGACCGCCCGGCGTCGCTGAGGCCCGGCCGGCACCCTGAAGAAGGCCCGCGCAAGCGGGCCTTTTTCTTTCAGAGGACAGAGGACAGAGGGCGGAGGACGGAGGGCGGAGGACGGAGGACGGAGGGCGGAGGACGGAGAACGCGAGGCGGCGGGGTTCCCCGGTGCGGCCGCCGCGCGGCCACACCCTACGGGACTCCAAACTCCACCGTGTGCGAAAAAACGGTCCCCTCTCCCTCCGGGAGAGGGACAGGGTGAGGGGATACGAACAAGGCCCGGGGCTCACCCCCTCACCCCCGCCCTCTCCCCCGCGATGCGGGGGAGAGGGGGAAATCCGGTGCCCGGTTTCCAGTCCCATCCCGCGCCGCCAGGCGCGGGATCAACGCGGAACCGCAGGCACAGACCGACGCCCGGATACCGGCGCGGCAGCCCGAGATACGCCACCCAGCAGCCAGCCGCCAGTCCCCAGCCCCATCCCGCGCCGCCAGGCGCGGGATCAACGCAGAAACAGCCCGTAGGCGGGGTTGTCCGTCTCCTCCCACCAGGGGTAGCCGATCTCCTCCAGCGAGGCGCGGAAGGCGGCCAGATCGGCCTCCGGCACCTGGATCCCGGCCAGGACGCGCCCGTAGGCGGCACCGTGGTTGCGGTAGTGGAACAGGCTGATGTTCCAGCGGTCGCCCAGGCGGTTGAGGAAGCGCAGCAGGGCCCCGGGCCGCTCCGGGAACTCGAACCGCAGCAGCCGCTCGTCGGCCACCCCGTTGGCCCGCCCGCCCACCATGTAGCGCACGTGCATCTTGGCCATCTCGTTGTCGGACATGTCCACCACCGGGTAGCCCCGGCTGCGCAGGGCCTCCAGGATGGCCGGCTTGTCCCGGGCCACGTCCTCCACCTTCACCCCGACGAAGACGTGGGCCTCCTCGGGCCGGGCATAGCGGTAGTTGAACTCGGTGATGCCGTGATTGCCGATGATGTCGCAGAAGGCCCGGAAGCTGCCGGGCCGCTCGGGAATGGTGGCGGCAAACAGGATCTCGCGGCCCTCGCCCAGCTCCGCCCGCTCCGCCACGTGGCGCAGGCGGTCGAAGTTCATGTTGGCGCCGGAATCGATGGCCACCAGCACCCGGCCGCGGCAGCCCTCCCTCTCCACGTACTTCTTGAGCCCCGCCACCGCCAGGGCCCCCGCGGGCTCGGCGATGGAGCGGGTGTCGTCGAAGATGTCCTTGATGGCGGCGCAGATCTCGTCGGTGGACACCAGGATCATCTCGTCCACCACGGTCCGGGCCAGGCGGAAGGGTTCCTCACCCACCTGCCGCACCGCCACGCCGTCGGCGAAGATGCCCACCTGGTCCAGCACCACCCGCTCGCCGGCGGCCAGCGCCCGCGCCATGCAGGGGGCGTCGTCGGGCTCCACCCCGATGACCCGGATCTCCGGCCGCACCGACTTCAGGTAGGCGCCGATGCCGGCGATGAGACCGCCCCCGCCCACGGGGACGAACACCGCGTCGAATCCCTCCGGGCGCTGGTTGAGCAGCTCCAGCGCGATGGTGCCCTGGCCGGCGATGACCTCCGGGTCGTCGTAGGGATGGATGAAGGTGAGCCCCTCCTCCCGGGCCAGGGCCTCGGCCCGGGCACAGGCGTCGTCGTAGGTATTGCCGTGCAGCACCACCTCGGCCCCCAGCCGGCGCACCGAGTCCACCTTGATGTCGGGCGTGGTCCGGGGCATGACGATGACCGCCCGCAGCCCCAGCCGGCCGGCCGCCAGCGCCACCCCCTGGGCGTGATTCCCGGCCGAGGCGGCGATGACGCCGCGGGCGCGCTGCTCCGGCGCCAGGCCGGCCATCTTGTTGTAGGCCCCGCGCAGCTTGAACGAGAACACCTGCTGCAGGTCCTCCCGCTTGAGCAGGACGGTGTTGCCCAGGCGGCGGGACAGGCCCGGGGCCTCTTCCAGGGGGGTTTCCCGGGCCACCTCGTAGACGTGGGTGCTGCGGATCCTGTCGGGATAGTCGCGGGGCATCAAATCTTCCGGTGCGGCGCGCACCAGACGGGTGCAGCGCTGGAACCTGCAGGGTAATGCCTAATATAATGCGCGGTCAACGCCGGTCCCGGCGCCTGACACCGGAGATCCAGATGACCCAGGACGAGATGAAGCAGGCGGTGGCCAAGGCCGCCATCGACTACGTGCCCGCCGGCACCATCGTGGGCGTGGGCACCGGCTCCACGGCCAACTATTTCATCGACGAGCTGGCCAGAATCAAGGGCCGCATCGAGGGCACCGTGGCCAGCTCCGAGGCCAGTGCCGAGCGCCTGCGCGGCCACGGCATCCCGGTGCTGGATCTCAACACCGTGGACAGGCTGGAGGTGTACGTGGACGGGGCCGACGAATCCACCCGCCACCTGCACCTCACCAAGGGCGGCGGCGGCGCCCTGACCCGGGAGAAGATCGTCGCCGCGGTGGCCGACAAGTTCGTCTGCATCGCCGACGAGACCAAGCTGGTGGACCGCCTGGGCCGCTTTCCCCTGCCGGTGGAGGTCATCCCCATGGCCCGCAGCTACGTGGCCCGGGAAATCGTCAAGCTGGGCGGCGAGCCGGTCCTGCGCGAGGGCTTCGTCACCGACAACGGCAACGTGATCCTGGACATTCACGGCCTGGACATCCTCGACCCCGTCTCCCTGGAGGAGACCCTCAACAACATCGTGGGCGTGGTGACCAACGGCCTGTTCGCCCGCCGCCCCGCCGACGTGCTCCTGCTGGGCACCCGGAACGGGGTGGAAGTGCTGGAATAGAAACGGCCCAGACCGCAAACGTCCCCGGCCGTACCTCTTCGCGGCGGAGCGGCGCCCCTGCACATCCGGGCTCCAAGGGCAACACCGCAACCCGGATGGAGCGCTGTGGCAACCCAGCAGCCAACCCCCGGTCCCCGGCAGCAACTCCACCCGCAGGTACCCTCGTTGATCCAGGTCATCCCGCCCCGGCGCACGCGCCGCTAATCTGGAATCACCCGGACACGGAGGCATATCCATGTACCTGCGACACACGCCCAGCGGCGACCTGGTGGAGATCCTGGACCTGGCCGCCCTCATCGATCCGTTCAAGGCCGAGGTGGAGGGGCGCTTTCACGCCGGCGAGGAGCTGCAGGACCCGGCGCCGTTCCGCAAGGCCGAGCTGGAGTTCCCCTCGGGCGAGCCCCTGCCCCGCTGCTGGATCGATCCCCACTACAGGGACTAGGTGCGAGGGACGAGGGGCAAGGTGAGGGGAGTGGACCCCCCGGGACACCGTCCCGCCGGCTGCTCGCGGGCGGACACCGGCGCTCCTGCACCAGACACCCCCGTCGGAACGCCGCCCTGGCGCGAATCCCAAACACGGTGGTCATCCCTCGCGCCGCAAAAAATCTTCAACGCAAAGACGCAGAGGCGCAAAGGACGCAGAGGGAAGACGATTCACGGCCAGGGGTTCGCGCCCAGGGGGCACTCGATCAGAGGTCAGACATCAGGCGACAGATGTCAGATGGGTCGTGTAGCGGCGCCCGAGAAGACAGTCCCCTCTCCCTCCGGGAGACACGTAGGGTGCGTTCGTCTGCGAACGCACCGAGCGGCGCGATGCGACTTTATGGAGGACAGGGGGCGGAGAACAGAAGACGGCGGCGCGCCGGGGCGCGGCCCAGATCCAGGCCGCGGGTGCTGGAATCCAGGCCAGGCACTCCCGGGCAGCCAGCCCCCAGTCCCCAGTCCCCAGCCGCAACCTCACCCGATGCCGCGTTGTGGCATCGGGTGAGGTTAAAGCAACACCCGCTCGACCCCGCCGCGCCGCACCCGCTCGATGAAATCGCGCGCCCAGTCCTCGCCCAGGCGGCGGCGGGCCAGTTCCACCACGATGTAGTCGGTCTCCAGGCCCGTGTCTCCGCGGTAGCGGGACAGGCCCTGCTGGCAGGCGGGGCAGGCGGTGAGCAGCTTCACCTCGCCCGATCGCACCCGCTCGTTGCCGGTCAGGGCACGGATGCCCGCGGCCAGCTCCTCCTGCTTGCGGAAGCGCACCTGGCTGGCCACGTCGGGCCGTGACACCGCCAGGGTCCCCGCCTCGCCGCAGCAGCGGTTGGAGAGCGTCACCGCCTGCCCCAGCAGGCCCTCGGCCACCCGCAGGGGGTTGTGGGTCTTCATGGGGGTGTGGCAGGGATCGTGGTAGAGGTACTGGACCCCTTCCACCGCCTCGCTGGCCACGCCCTTCTCCAGCAGGAACTCGTGGATGTCCAGCAGCCGGCAGCCGGGGAAGATCTGGTCGAAGCGGTACTGCTGGAGCTGGTCCATGCAGGTGCCGCACGAGACGATGACGGTGCGGATGTCCAGGTAGTTGAGGGTGTTGGCCACGCGGTGGAACAGCACCTGGTTGTTCACTGAGATGCGGTGGCCGCGGGCCTCGTCGCCGGAGGCGGTCTGGGGATAGCCACAGCACAGGTAGCCCGGCGGGAGCACCGTCTGCACCCCGCTCTCCCACAGCATGGCCAGGGTCGCCAGTCCCACCTGCGAGAACAGCCGCTCGGAACCGCAGCCGGGGAAATAGAACACCGCCTCGGCATCCTCGGCCCGCTCCGGGTCGCGCACCACCGGCACCACCCGCTCGTCGTTGAGCCCCAGCATCACCCGCATGGTCCGGGGCGGCAGGCCCGCGGGCAGGGGCTTGCGCAGCAGCTCCACCACCTGCTCCCTCACCGGCCGCGGCCCGGTGGTGGACCCGGGCGAACGCCGCGGCAGCAGGCCCAGGCGGCGGGCCACGGCATGGGCCCGGCGCTGGGCGGCATAGCCGGCACGGATGAGAAAGCGGTGCAGCAGCCGCACCGCGTGGTCCTCGCTGGCATTGAGGTAGGCCAGGGACAGGCGCGTGCCCAGGTTGAGCCGCTTGCGGCCCTGGGCCCGGAGCAGGTTGCGCATGCGCACCGAGACATCGCCGAAGTCGATGTCCACGGGGCACGGGGCCAGGCACTTGTGGCAGATGGTGCAATGGTCCGCCACGTCGTTCATCTCGTCGAAGTGGCGCACCGAGATGCCGCGCCGGGTCTGCTCCTCGTAGAGGAAGGCCTCGATGATGAGGCCGGTGGCCAGGATCTTGTTGCGCGGCGAGTAGAGCAGGTTGGCCCGCGGCACATGGGTGTTGCACTCGGGCTTGCACTTGCCGCAGCGCACGCAGTCCTTGACCATGTCGTTGAGGGCACCCAGCTCGCTGGCCTCCAGGATCAGGGCCTCCTGGGCCAGCAGGCGGAGCGACGGGGTGTAGGCGTTGCGCAGGTCGGCCCCCGGCAGCAGCTTGCGCGGGTTGAAGCGCCCCGCCGGATCCACCCGCTCCTTGTAGGCGGCGAAGGCCGAGACCGTCTCCTCGGGGAGGAAGGCGAACTTGGTGATGCCGATACCGTGCTCGCCCGAGATCACCCCGCCCAGGGACTCGGCCAGGGCCATGATGCGCGCCACCACCCGCTCGGCCTCCTGCAGCATGGCGTAGTCGTTGGAGTTGACCGGGATGTTGGTGTGCACGTTGCCGTCGCCGGCGTGCATGTGGGTGGCCACGAACAGGCGCGAGGAGCGAATCTGGGCGTGGATGGCATCCAGCCGCGCCCGCACCCCCTCGAACCCGGCGCCGGCGAACAGGGCCTTGAGCGGCCGCTCCACCTCGGCCCGGTAGGAGATGCGCAGGTCGCGCCGCTGCAGCAGCCGGAACACCGTGTCGCCCTCGCGCACGTGCTCCGCCGCCTCGCCCAGCAGGGCCCGGTGGTCCGCCGCCGGATCGTCCAGGTGCGCCATGAGGGCCTGCCAGCGCTCGCGCACGGCGGCCAGCAGCCGGCGGGCGGCCTGCTTCTTGTCCTCCACGATCTCGCGCTGCTCGGCGCTGTCGGCCTCCTCCGGCGCCTGGCCCGCCACCACCTGGTGCAGCTCGGGCAGATCGCCGGCCAGATACTCCTCCACCGCATCGATCATGGCCAGCTTGTTGGCGGTGGACAGCTCGATGTTGATGCGCTCGATGCCGTCGTTGTACTCGGCCAGGCGCTCCAGCGGGATGACCACGTCCTCGTTGATCTTGAAGGCGTTGGTGTGGGCGGCGATGGCGGCGGTGCGGGCGCGGTCGGCCCAGAAGGCCCGGCGGGCCTCGGGGCTGACGGCGACGAAGCCCTCGCCGTCGCGGGCGTTGGCCATGCGCACGATGCGGGAGGCGGCCTCGGCCACCTGGCTCTCCACCTCCCCGGCCACGTCGACGAGCAGGACCATCTTGGGCAGTTCCCGGCGCGGGGCCTTGGTGCTGTAGCGCACCGCGCGCACGTAGCGCTCGTCCAGGTGCTCCATGCCGGCGAGCTGCACGTCGGGCAGAGCATCCAGGTAGTCCTTGATCTCGACGATGGCCGGCACCGCCTGGTGCAAATCGGCGCCGAAGAACTCCAGGCACACGGTGCGGATGAAGGCCGGCATGCGGTGCAGGACGAATACCGCCGAGGTGATGATGCCGTCGCAGCCTTCCTTCTGCACCCCGGGCAGCCCGCCCAGGAACTTGTTGGTGACGTCCTTGCCCAGGCCCCGCTTGCGCAGCGCCGGGCCCGGAATGCGCAGGATCTCCGGCTCGTCCAGCCAGGTGGTGCCGTCGGGCCCGTAGCGGGTGAGGCGGAATTCCACCTCCGGCTGCTCGTGGATCCTGCCCAGGTTGTGCTTAAGGCGCTCCACCTCCAGCCAGTTGCCGTCGGGCGTGACCATGCGCCAGGAGACCAGGTTGTCCAGGGTGGTGCCCCACAGCACCGCCTTCTTGCCGCCGGCGTTCATGGCGATGTTGCCGCCGATGCAGGAGGCGTCCTGCGAGGTGGGGTCCACGGCGAACACGAAGCCACGCGCCTCCGCCGCCTCCGACACCCGCCGCGTCACCACCCCGGCCTCGGCACGGATGGTGGCCACCGGCTCGGCCACCCCGGGAATCATGCGATGCTCCACCGGGCCCAGGCCCTCCAGCTTCTCGGTGTTGATCACCACGCAGTCGGGCGCCAGCGGCACCGCACCGCCGGTGTAGCCGGTGCCGC
>JALUTW010000445.1 GCA_027021685.1 Chromatiales bacterium
AGCTGGGGCTGGGAGGCGCACGCCCCCTTCGATGCCATCCTGGTCACGGCGGCACCGGCAGTGGTGCCCGAGGCACTGCTGGCCCAGCTCGCCGACGGCGGCTGCATGGTGATCCCGGTGGGCGAGGGCGGCCGCCAGCAGCTCCTGCGCCTGGTGCGCGACGGGGACGGGATCCGCCGCACGGTGCTCGATGCGGTGACCTTCGTGCCGCTGGTGCGGGGGCGCCCCGGGTGAGGATCTTCAGCCGCCTCTACGACCTGGCCCTGCGCTGGTCGCGCCATCCCCACGCCCCCCGCTACCTGGCCGCGCTCAGCTTCGCCGAGTCGTCCTTCTTTCCGGTGCCGCCCGACGTGATGCTGGCGCCCATGGCCCTGGCCATGCCGCGGCGGGCCTGGCGCCTGGCCGGGCTCACCACCCTGGCCTCGGTGGCGGGGGGCATGCTGGGCTATCTCATCGGGGCGTTCGCCTTCGAGCTGGTGGCGCCCTGGCTCCGGGCCGCCGGCTACTGGCCGCAGTACGAGCGGGCGGCGGCCTGGTTCGGCCAGTGGGGGGTGTGGGTGGTGTTCCTGGCCGGGTTCACCCCCATACCATATAAAATATTCACCATCTCGGCCGGGGTGGTGGGCATGGCCTTTGCCCCCTTCGTCGCCGCATCGCTGGTGGGCCGCGGCGCCCGCTTCTACCTGGTGGCGGGGCTCATCCGCTGGGGTGGCGAACCCATGGAACGGGCGCTGCGGCGGCATGTCGATACCCTCGGTTACCTGGCGGTGGTCCTGGCCGTGATCGTGTACTTCGCCGTGAGCTGATGCGCCGACGCGTCTTCCTGTGGGTGGCCGTACTGTTGTCGCTGGGCGGATGCGCGCGTCCCGGCGGCTACGGCGAGGGTCTGTACCGCGCGCCCAACCAGCGCTGGCACGCGGGCTACCACACCATCCGCCACGGCGACACCCTGTACTCCATCGCCTTCCAGTACGGCTTCGACTACCGCGAGCTGGCGCGCTGGAACGGCATCCGCCCGCCCTACCGCATCTACCCCGGCCAGCGCCTCCGCCTGCGACCGCCGCCCGCATCCCCGGCGCCGGCCCCGGCCCGCAAGCCTCCCGCCCGCGCCGTGGCCCGGGCCAAGCCCCCGCCGGCGCGGCCCCCGGCCGCGGCGGACAGTGGTCCCATCCGCTGGCAGTGGCCGGCGCAGGGACCGCTGGGGGAAACCTTCTCCAGGCGCGGATCGGGGCGCAAGGGCATTGATATCCTGGGCAAACCGGGCCAGCCGGTGTATGCCGCCGCGGCCGGTACCGTGGTGTACGCCGGCA
>JALUTW010000446.1 GCA_027021685.1 Chromatiales bacterium
TGGGCCGGGTGACGCCGGCCGCCGCCGAGGCCACCGGCCTGGCGCCGGGTACCGTGGTGGCCGCCGGCACCACCGACGGCAATGCCGGCTTTCTTGCCACCGGCGCCGCACGGGCCGGCGAGGCGGTGACCTCGCTGGGCTCCACCCTGGTGCTCAAGGTCCTGAGCCCGGTGCGCATCGATTCGCCGGAGCACGGCATCTACAGTCACCGCCTGGACGACCTGTGGCTGGCGGGCGGGGCCTCCAACGCCGGCGGCGCGGTTTTGAAGCGGTTCTTCACCGATGCACGCCTGCGCGAGCTGGAACCCGAGCTGGATCCCGACCGGCCCACCGGCCTGGACTACTATCCCCTGCCGGCCCCGGGGGAGCGCTTTCCCGTCAACGATCCCGGGCTGCAGCCGCGCCTGACGCCCCGCCCGGAGTCGGATGCCCGGTTCCTCCAGGGCCTGTTGGAAGGCCTGGCGGAAATTGAATACACTGGCTACCGCCTGCTGCGGGAGCTGGGCGCACCGTGGCCGGAGGTGATCTACACCGTCGGCGGCGGCGCACGCAACGCCGCCTGGCGCCGCATCCGGGCGCGCCGCCTGGCGGTGCCCATGCGGGACCCGCGCCACGAGCAGCCCGCCTGCGGCGCCGCCCGCCTGGCCCGCCGCGCGCTGGAAGCCGACAACGACAAAAGAGGATCGCCGTGATCACCCAGCCCTTCGCCGGCGCCGGCTACCTGCTCAAGGGGTTCGGACTCATCAACGCACCCGGCGTGCGCCGCTGGGTGGTCATCCCGCTGGTCATCAACGTGGTGCTGTTCGCAGCGCTGTTCTATGTCGCCTACGACCAGTTCGGCCAGCTCGTGGACTGGCTCATGTCCTATCTCCCGCAGTGGGTGCAGGACTGGCTGGCGTGGCTGTTGTGGCCGCTGTTCTTCGTCACGGCGGCGGTGATCATCTTCTTCACCTTCACCGTGGTGGCCAACCTGGTGGGCGCCCCGTTCAACGGATTTCTCGCCGCGGCAGTGGAACGCCATCTCACGGGACGGGCACCGGCCGGCAGCGGGCACGGCCTGGCCGCCGAGATGTGGCACGCGGTGAAGGGCGAGCTGCGCAAGCTGCTCTATTTCGCCGGCTGGGCCCTGGTGCTGCTGGTGCTGTCTTTCATCCCCGTGGTCAACCTGGCTGCCCCCATGCTGTGGGCGTTGTTCGGGGCCTGGATGCTGGCGCTGGAGTACCTGGACTATCCCCTGGGCAATCACGGCCAGTCCTTTCCCCAGGTGCGCGCGGCCGCGCGGCGCAGGCGCCTCGCGGCCCTGGGCTTCGGCGCGGCGGCCACCATCGTCACCCTGGTGCCGCTGATCAACTTCATCGTCATGCCGGTGGCCGTGGCCGGCGCCACCGCCTTCTACTGCCGCGAGCTGGCCGGCGAAGGGCAGCCGTAGTCCCGGCCGGGATTCCGTGCCGCGCCTCCCGTCCTACGGTGTTTTCCGCCGTCCCTCGAGGAAGGCGGCCAGGCGCCTCACGCCTTCCTGCAGGCGATCCATGGAGGTGGTGTAGGCAAAGCGCACATGAGTCTGCGCCCGGTGGCGGCCGAAGTCGCAGCCGGGCGTCACGGCCACGCCCGCCTCTTCCAGCAGGCGGCGGCAGAAGGCCAGGCTGTCATCCGTGAAGCGGCTGCAGTCGGCGTAGACGTAGAAGGCTCCCTCCGGCGTGACGGGAATGCCGAAACCCAGCTCGCGCAGGGCCGGCACCAGGAAGTCGCGCCGGGCGGCGAATTCCGCCCGCTGCGCCTCCAGTATTCCGGCGCACGGTGCGCCCAGGGCGGCGACGGCACCGTGCTGCGAAGGCGTGGGCGCGGCCAGGAACAGGTTCTGGGCCAGGCGGTCCAGGGCCGGCACGTATTCCCGCGGCGCCACCAGCCAGCCCACCCGCCAGCCGGTCATGCTGAAATACTTGGAAAAGCTGTTGATGACGAAGACCTCGGGGGTACGGCTCAGGACCGAGGCCGGCTCCCGGCCGTAGACCAGGTGCTGGTAGATCTCGTCCACCACCAGCCAGCCGCCGCGGTCGCGCGCGGCGGCGGCCATGGCCTCCAGCTCTCCCGGGGCGATGAGGGTGCCGGTGGGATTGGCCGGACTGGCCACCAGGGCTACCGCAGTGGCGGGCCCCCAGTGTGCCTCGAGCAGCGCGGTGTCCATCTGGAACCCGGTGGCCTCGTCCACCGGCACGCTGCGGGCGCGGGCCTCGATGAAGCGGGCGAAATGGCGGTTGCACGGATAGCCGGGATCGGTCATGAGCACCTCGGCGTCGCGCTCCACCAGCACGCCCAGCACCAGCAGCAGCGCCCCCGAGGCCCCCGGGGTGACCACTACCTGGTCCGGCTCCACCCGGGCCCCGAAACGCTCGGCGTAGTGGCGGGCGATGGCTTCGCGCAGTGCCGGCAGACCGCAGGCCGGCGTGTAGTGGAGTGCCCCGTCGGCCAGCACCCGGGCCACCGCCTCGCGCACCGGCCGGGGGGTGGAGAAATCGGGTTCGCCGATCTCCATGTGCACGATGTCGCGCCCCGCGGCCTCCAGCTCGCGGGCCCGCGCCAGCAGGGCCATGACGTGGAACGGCGCGATCTCACGCGCCCGGCCGGCTTCAGGCGGTGCGTTCAAGGCCCTGGGCCCGTGCGTGCAGGCGCCGCAGGAGGGGCACGTCCACCATGGCGGCACCGCCGGCATCGCCCGCCAGCACCGTCATGGGGCGGCCGGGTTCCCCCAGGTGGTCCACCACCAGCAGGGCGCCGGTGAAATCCTGGCCGCGGGTGTAATCGTTGACGGTGATGACGGTTTCCAGGCCCGCGCCGCGGGCGGCGGCCAGGCCGTGAGCCGAGTCCTCGAAGGCGAGGCACGCCGCGGCCGGCAGGCCCAGGGCCTCCAGCGCATGGTGGTAGATGTCGGCCGCCGGCTTCTTGGCCGGCACCGCGTCCCCCGCGCTGATGGCATCGAACCAGCCCGGGGCATCGGCGCCGAGGGTGTGCACCAGCAGCGCCTCCACGTTGGCCGGTGTGGTGGTGGTGGCGATGGCCAGGCGCAGCCCGGCCTCGCGGGCCTCCCCCAGCAGCCGCGCCACGCCGGGACGCAGGGGCAGCCGGCCCTCGGCCAGCATGCGGGTGAAGTGGCGCGTCTTGGCCGCATGGAGCCCGGCGATGAAGGCATCCAGCCCCTCCCCGCCGGGCGGGCGGAAGCCCGGGTGGTGGCGCTGGAGGTAGAAACGGATGCGCTCCTTGCCGCCGGTCACCGCCAGCAGTTCGCCGTAGAGTTCGATGGACCAGTTCCAGTCCAGGCCGGCCTCGGCGAAGGCCAGGTTGAAGGCCACCCGGTGGCCATCGCGCTCGGTGTCCGCCAGCGTTCCGTCAACGTCGAACACCAGCGCCTTCAGCTCGTACATGCCGCAACTCCCTCGTGCCCACGGCGCGGGACCGCCCGCCGGACCCGCAGGGCTCAATTCCACACCAACCGGCTGGGATAAGCAAGGCCGGCCGCCGGCAGGTTTTATTGCGCTGCCCCCTTCTTTCTGGTATTAAACCGCCCTTATTTTGTCGGGACGACATCCCCCAAGGACATCCCCCAGGAGAGTTTGATGGCTGCGAAAAAGGCAACCGCCAAGAAGAAGGCGACGAAGAAGCCGGCTGCGAAGAAGACGGTCAAGAAGACCGCGAAGAAGACGGCCAAGAAGACCGTTGCCAAGAAGACGGCGGCGAAGAAAAAGCCTGCAGCCAAGAAGAAGACCGCCAAGAAGGCACCGGCCAAGAAGACTGCGGCGAAGAAGAAACCGGCGGCCAGGAAGAAGACCGCCAAGAAGGTACCGGCGAAGAAGAAACCGGCAGCCAGGAAGGCCCCGGCGAAAAAGGCACCGGCGAAGAAGACCGCGGCAAAGAAACCCGCCCGCACCGGCGGTGCCCTGGAAGGCTTCGACAAGTTCACCCCCTACGCCATCCGCAAGGGGGAGAGCTACATGAACGAGCAGCAGATCGAGCACTTCCGCAACATTCTGCTGGCCTGGAAGCGCGAACTCATGGAAGAGGTGGACCGCACCGTGCATCACATGCAGGACGAGGCGGCCAATTTCCCCGATCCCAACGATCGGGCCACCCAGGAGTCGGAGTTCACCATGGAGCTGCGCACCCGCGACCGGGAGCGCAAGCTCATCAAGAAGATCGACGAGTCGCTGGCCAAGCTGGACAGCGGCGAGTACGGCTACTGCGAGGAGTGCGGGGTGGAGATCGGGATCCGCCGGCTCGAGGCCCGGCCCACCGCCACCCTGTGCATCGACTGCAAGACCCTGGCCGAGATCAAGGAACGCCAGATGGGCTGAGGCCCGGCGGGCTCAGCGCCGCCGCCGGTCGTGGGCCACGGGCCGGTTCTCGCGGCGGCGGTCCTCGATGATGCACAGCCCGTTGGAGCGGGCGAACTCCATGATGAATTCGTAGGCCTGGGGATCGGTCACGGCGAGGCCCCGCTGCACCACCAGGCACTTCTCGCCGTCGACGATGCAGGGCTGGGCCGCGCGCGAGTAGCTCAGCCGGCCGTCGCTGCCGAAGGTGGCCAGGGTCGCCGAAATGCGCTCGATCCAGTCGCTGGGACGGAACTTGCGGCCGTCCTCGCGCACGCCGCGGATCACCATCACGTCGCTGTCCTGCATGGGGTTCCCCCTTGTCGTGGCCGGTGCCCGCCGGTGGGGCCTGTGTATGCAGTTTCGTCCCGGTATCCGGTTCCTTTAGCAGGCTGTTGAAAAACGGCCTGCCCAAACGGGGCAGGGATGCCCCGCCCGCAAACCGGGCGCGCAAGCGCTTGACTTGGCGTAGCCGGACCCGGACCTGCGCCGGGTTCGGCGCGTTGAAAAAGGTCAGGATGACCTTTTTCGTCATCCTGTTAGACTGCCCACGGGTGCAGTCTTTCGCAGCAGCACGGGAGGAAAACGGGGATGGAACTCATCGAGGCCATGCGCGGCCGCCACGCGGTGCGGGCCTACCTGGACCGTCCGGTGGCACGGGAGACGGTGGAGGCCATCCTGGAGGCGGCGCGCTTCGCCCCGTCCGGGGTCAACAGCCAGCCCTGGCAGGTGGTGGTGACTGCCGGAGAGGCCAAGCGGCGCCTGGGGGAACGCCTGGCGGCCGCACGGCGGGCCGGTGAGCCACCGCGGCCCGATTACGACTACTACCCCCGGCGCTGGCGCGAACCCTACCGCAGCCGCCGCAAGGCCTGCGGCCTGGCCCTGTACGGCGCCCTGGGCATCGCGCGAGACGATCGCGAGCGCCAGATGGAGGCCTGGTGTGCCAACTATCATTTCTTCGGCGCACCCGTGGGCCTGATCTTCCACATGGACCGGGACCTGGCCACCGGCAGCTTCCTGGACATGGGCATGTTCATGCAGAACGTGATGCTCGCTGCCCGCGCCCACGGCCTGGGCACCTGCCCCCAGGCCTCGCTGGCCGAGTACCCCGACCTGGTGCGGGCGGAGCTGGACCTGGACGAGGACCGGATCATCGTGTGCGGCATGGCCCTGGGTCACGAGGACACCGCGGCCGCCGTCAACCGCTACCGCCTGGAACGGGAGCCGGTGACCGCCTTCACGCGCTTCGTCGATCTCTGAGCCCGTCACACCGTCATGGCTCCGGCGGACACCGTTGCCCCGTCCCGGCCCTGTACGGGCCGCTTCGCCCCTTCGCCCACGGGCCCCCTGCATTTCGGTTCAGTAGTGGCCGCGGTGGGCAGCTTCCTCGAAGCCCGCCGCCACGGCGGCCGCTGGCTGGTGCGCATGGAGGACCTGGATCCGCCGCGGGAGGCGCCGGGCGCGGCCGACGACATCCTGCGCACCCTGGACGCCCTGGGTCTGCACTGGGACGGCGAGGTCCTGTACCAGAGCCGCCGCCACGAGGCCTATGCCGAGGCGTTGGCCCGCCTGCAGGCCGGCGGCCGGCTCTATGGCTGCGCCTGCAGCCGGCGCGAGGTGGCCGAGGCCAGCGCGGCCGCCGGCCGGCCCGGCGTCTACCCCGGAACGTGCCGCAACGGCGTGCCCCGGGGCCGCGCGCCGCGGGCCCTGCGCCTGCGCGTGGACGGCGAGACCGTGGGCTTTGCCGACGGCCTCCAGGGGCGGGTCACGGTGGCCCTGGCGGAAACCGTGGGCGATTTCGTGGTGCGCCGTGCCGACGGCCTGTTCGCCTACCATCTGGCGGTGGTGGTGGACGATGCGGCCCAGGGGGTGACCCAGGTGGTGCGCGGGGCGGATCTCCTCGGCTGCACCCCGGCCCAGATCCGGCTGCAGAAC
>JALUTW010000447.1 GCA_027021685.1 Chromatiales bacterium
ACAGGCTCACCGTGGACATCGCCCGCGCCCTGTCCGACGCCGGGTTCTCGGTGGTCAGCGGCGGCGGTCCCGGGATCATGGAGGCGGCCAACCGCGGGGCCTACGAGGGCCGCTCCCCCAGCATCGGCCTCAACATCCAGCTCCCCCACGAGCAGTCCGCCAACCCGTACCAGGACATCTCGCTGAACTTCCGCCACTTCTTCTCGCGCAAGGTCATGTTCGTCAAGTACGCGGCGGCCTACGTGGTGCTGCCCGGCGGGTTCGGCACCCTGGACGAGCTGGCGGAGATCCTGACCCTGGTGCAGACGGGCAAGTCGCGGCGCATCCCCGTGATCCTCGTGGACGCTCCGTTCTGGGAGGGGTTCGTGCGCTGGCTCGAGAACACCCTGGTGCCCGCGGGCACCATCGATGCCGAAGACCTGAAGCTGTTTCGCATTCTCGACACGCCCGCCGAGATCCTGGATGCCATTTTCGACCACTACGAGCACCGCGGTTTCGAGCCCTCGGCCGAGGAAGCCCAGATCATGCTCGACCTCTGATCCCGGAGTCCGCCATGCACCGCATCCCCCCGACCCTGCTGCCGCTCGCCCTGTTCCTGTCCGCCACCGCGGCGGAGGCCCCGCCGCCGCCGCCATTGCCGGCGGCGGTCCCGCCGGCCGCCGCCCCGGCGTCGCCCCCCGCGGCAGAGGAGGAGGAACCGCCTTCCATTCCCGAACCCGAGGTCACCATCATCCGGCGCAAGGACGCGGTCATCGAGGAATACCGCGTCAACGGCCGGCTGCGGTACGCCAAAATCACCCCGGCCAAGGGTCCACCCTATTATCTGTTCGATTCCGACGGTGACGGCGTGCTGGACACCCGCTACGACGACCTGGAGAATCCGCCCATCAACCAGTGGATCCTCATGCGCTGGTGAACGTGCCCCGTGACCATGTCGTAGAGCGCCGGCCATGTCCGTCTACACCACCATCGAGCGCAGCACGCTCGAGCAGTTCCTGCGCCGCTACGATCTGGGCGCGCTGGTGAGCTTCGAGGGCATCAGCGCCGGCATCGAGAACACCAATTACTTCGTCACCACCGAGCGCGGCGAATACGTGCTCACCATCTTCGAGGAACTGTCGGCCGAAGAGCTGCCGTATTTTCTCGACCTCATGGCCTTCCTCGCCGAGCACGGGGTGCCGTGCGCCCACCCCGAGGCCGATCGCGAGGGGCGTTACCTGCAGTCGCTCATGGACAAGCCGGCGGCGCTGGTGCGGCGCCTGGCCGGGGCCAGCGTGGAGCACCCCAACACCGTGCAGTGCGCCGCCATCGGCGCGGCCCTGGCGGTGATGCACCGGGAGGGCCGGCGCTTTCCCCGCCGGCGCGACAACCCCCGCGGTCCCCGCTGGTGGGCCGAGACCGCGCGCCAGGTCCTGCCGCGGCTTGCGCCGGAGGACGCCGAGCTGCTGCAGGAAGAGCTGCGGTTCCAGCGCCTGCACAAGCTGGCCGACGTGCCGCGCGGTGTCATCCACGCCGACCTGTTCCGCGACAACGCCCTGTTCGTCAAGGATGCGCTCACCGGCATCATCGACTTCTACTACGCCTGCAACGATGCCCTGCTCTACGACCTGGCGGTGACCGTCAACGACTGGTGCTCCACCGCCGACGGCAGCCTGGACGCCGCCCGCCTCACCGCCCTGCTGGAGGCCTACCGCCCCATCCGCTCCTTCACCCCCATGGAGCGGGGCGCCTGGCCGGTGATGCTGCGGGCCGCGGCCCTGCGCTTCTGGCTCTCGCGGCTCAAGGACCTGCATTTCCCCAAGGAGGGCGAGATCACCCACACCAAGGACCCGGACGTGTTCCGCCGCATCCTCTGCCACCGCATCGCCCACCACGAGGAGCTGCGCCACGTCTGAACAACTCTGTGGATAACTTTGTGGAAGAAACGCCCGCCGCCGGGGCCGCCCGGCGGAACCGGGCGCAGCCCCCGCCGCCTCCCGCACATCAATATCTTTGACATTCAACGGGTTGCACGGGATCCGGCCAGACGTGACAGGGTTTTGGCCGTCCTTGCACCGTAACGTCATGATTTTGAAGCACTGTGTATAACCGCCCGCGGCTGGGGCAACCGGGGCCGGACGTATATAATGCGCCGGCCCGGTCATCACGCACCCGAGGAGCCGAACCCGTGCCCTGGACCCTCATCGCCGCCGCCCACCGTACCCTGGACGGGATCAACGAGCACGTGGGCCGGGCGGTGGCGTGGCTGACCCTGTTCATGGTCCTGGTGACCTTCGGCGTGGTGGTGGCGCGCTACGGGTTCGATGCCGGCTCCATTGCGGTCCAGGAATCGGTCATGTACCTCCACGCGCTGGTGTTCATGCTGGGCGCGGGCTACACCCTGCGCCACGACGGCCACGTGCGGGTGGACATGGTCTACCGCCGGCTGTCGCCCCGGGCCCGCCAGTGGGTGGATCTGCTGGGCACGGTGCTGCTGCTGTTCCCCGTCTGCGGCTTCATCCTGTGGGTGGCGTGGGACGACGTGGCGGCGAGCTGGGCCGTGCGCGAGGGCTCGCAGGAGGCGGGCGGCCTGCCCTGGTTCTGGCTGCTCAAGACCGTGGTGCTGGTGATGCCGGTGCTGCTCATGGTCCAGGGCGCCGCCTGGGTGCTGCGCGCGGTACTGGTGCTCGCGGGACACCTGCCGCCGCCGGGCGATGAGGCCGAAGTGCAGGAGATCTGAGCATGGAGTACATGGCCCTGCTCATGTTCGCCTGCGTGTTCGTCGTCCTGCTGGCCGGCTACCCGGTGGCCTTCTCCCTGGCCGGCACCGCGCTGCTGTTCGCCGCCATCGGCACCGTCACCGGGCAGTTCGACGACACCCTGGGCTTCCTGCCCGAGCGGCTCGAGGGGATCATGACCAACCAGATCCTCATCGCCGTGCCCCTGTTCGTGTTCATGGGCGTGATGCTGGAGCGGTCGAAGGTGGCCGAGCAGCTCCTGGACACCATGGGCCGCCTGTTCGGGCCGCTGCCCGGCGGCCTGGGCATCTCGGTCACCGTGGTGGGCATGCTGCTGGCGGCCTCCACCGGCATCGTGGGCGCCACCGTGGTGACCATGGGCCTGCTGTCGCTGCCCACCATGCTGCGCCGCGGCTACGACCCGGCCGTGGCCAGCGGCGCCATCTGCGCCGCCGGCACCCTGGGTCAGATCATCCCGCCGTCCATCGTGCTGGTGCTGCTGGGCGACGTGCTGTCGTCGGCCTACCAGCAGGCCCAGCTCGCCCAGGGCAGCTTCTCGCCGGAGACCGTCTCGGTGGCCGACCTGTTCGTGGGGGCGCTGATCCCGGGCCTGGTGCTGGTGGCCCTCTACATCGCCTGGCTGGGCTGGCTGGCCTGGCGTGCGCCGCAGCGGGTGCCCGCCCTGCCGGCCTCAGAGCGGGGCGCGGGCGGGGCCGCCCTGGCGCGGGAGGTGGCGCGGGTGCTGGTCCCGCCGCTGGCCCTCATCGTGGCGGTGCTGGGTTCCATCATGGGCGGACTCGCCACCCCCACCGAGGCCGCCGCCATCGGCGCGGTGGGGGCCATGGTCCTGGCCGCGGTCCACCGGCGGCTGCGCCTGGACGTGCTGCGCGAGGTGATGCAGGCCACCACCCGGGTGACCGCCATGGTGTTCCTCATCTTCATCGGGGCGGCGTTCTTCTCCCTGGTGTTCCGCGGCTTCGCCGGCGACGAGCTGGTGCACGAAATCCTCACCGGGCTGCCGGGCGGTGCGGTGGGCGCCATGCTGGTGGTCATGGCGGTGATGTTCCTGCTGGGTTTCATCCTGGATTTCATCGAGATCACCTTCGTGGTGGTGCCCATCGTGGGCCCGGTGCTGCTCATGATGGGCCTGGACCCGGTGTGGCTGGGGGTGATGATCGCCATCAATCTCCAGACCTCGTTCCTGACCCCGCCCTTCGGCTTCTCCCTGTTCTACCTGCGCGGGGTGGCGCCGGCGGCGGTGCGCACCACCCAGATCTACCGCGGGGTGGCGCCGTTCATCGCCATCCAGCTCCTGGTCCTGGGCCTGCTCGCCCTGTGGCCCGACCTCGCCACCTGGCTGCCGGACCTGGTCTACAATGAGGGTTCTCCTCCGTGAGGCACGCCCCATGCCCCGGCCCGACGACGACGAACTCCGCGCGCGGCTGACCCCGCTGCAGTACCACGTGACCCGGGAGCAGGGCACCGAACCGCCCTTCAGCGGCGAGTACCATGCGTGCCGGACACCGGGGACCTACCACTGCATCTGCTGCGGTGCGCCCCTGTTCGGCTCCGCCCAGAAGTTCGACTCGGGCACCGGCTGGCCCTCGTTCCGGTCGCCGCTGGACCCGGGGGCGGTCACCGAGCACACCGACACCACCCACGGCATGGTGCGCACGGAGGTGCGCTGCGCCGCCTGCGGCGCCCACCTGGGCCATGTCTTTCCCGACGGCCCGCCGCCCACCGGCCTGCGCTACTGCATCAATTCCGCCGCCCTGCGCCTGGCGCCGGACCAGTAATCGCATCAAAATCAACGGCTTGCCGCACGCCCCCTCCCGCGGCGCTCCAATTTTCCCTTAAAATACAGTCATCTGCCGTCGATACCGCGAACTGTGCACGGTTCTTGCAGGATGAACGCGAGGACCACGTGGTGACGGAAACATGACGCAGCCGGCCCCCAAAAAGATCCGTCTCGGCGACCTGCTGGTGGAGCAGGGGCTCATCACCGAGGCCCAGCTCCAGCAGGCGCTGGCGCTGCAGAAGCAGACCGGCCACAAGCTGGGCCGCACCCTCATGGATCAGGGCTTCGTCAGCGAGGACAAGCTGCTGGAGGTGCTGTCGCGCCAGCTCCAGGTCCCCTACATCAACCTCAAGACCTACAAGTTCGCCCCGGAGACCGTGCGGCTCATCCCCGAGACCCACGCCCGCCGCCACCGTGCCATCGCCCTCAAGGAGAACCCGGACGGCTCGCTGCTGGTGGGCATGGCCGATCCCACCGACCTGTTCGCCTACGACGAGCTGGCCAAGCTGCTCAAGCGCCCGTTGCAGCTCGCGGTGGTGCGCGAGGCCGACCTGCTCGAGACCATCGACCTGGTGTACCGGCGTGCGGCCCAGATCAACGACCTGGCCGAGGACCTGGCCGAGGAGCTGTCGGAAACCGATTTCGACCTGGCCCAGCTCATGGTGGGCGAGGACGTGGCCAATGCCCCCGTGGTCAGGCTGCTCCAGACCATCTTCGAGGACGCGGTGCAGGTGGGAGCCTCGGACATCCACATCGAGCCCGACGAGACGGTGCTGCGCATCCGCCAGCGCATCGACGGCGTGCTGCAGGAACAGGTCATGAAGGAGAAGCGCATCGCCTCGGCCCTGGTCTCGCGCCTGAAACTCATGGCCGGGCTCAACATCTCCGAGCGGCGGGTCCCGCAGGACGGGCGCTTCAACATCCGCGTGCGCAACCGCAACATCGACGTGCGCCTGTCCACCATGCCCATCCAGCACGGCGAGTCGGTGGTCATGCGGCTGCTGGACCAGTCGGGCGACATGCTCAGGCTGGAGCAGCTCGGCATGCCGACCCGGCTCCTGCAGCGCTTCCGCCGCAACATCCTCCGGCCCCACGGCATGGTGCTGGTCACCGGCCCCACCGGCTCGGGCAAGACCACCACGCTGTACGCCGCGCTGTCCGAACTCAACAGTGCGGAGAAGAAGATCATCACGGTGGAGGACCCGGTGGAGTACCGCCTGCCGCGCATCAACCAGGTCCAGGTCAACACCCAGATCGGGCTCACCTTCTCCCGCGTGCTGCGCGCGGCCCTGCGCCAGGACCCGGACATCGTGCTGGTGGGCGAGATGCGCGACCAGGAAACCGCGGAGATCGGCCTGCGTGCAGCCATGACCGGTCACCTGGTGCTGTCCACCCTGCACACCAACGACGCCATCTCCACCGTCAACCGGCTGCTGGACATGGGCGCCGAGGGCTACCTGGTGGCCACTGCCCTGGATGCCATCCTGGCCCAGCGCCTGGTGCGGCGCATCTGCGAGTCGTGCAAGGAGCCCTACGAGCCGGACGTGCACGAGCTGGCCTGGCTCTACAACCTGGGGGTGGAGCAGGTGGACCGGCTCCGGTTCTACCACGGCGCGGGCTGCCCCCATTGCAACAACACCGGCTATCACGGCCGCATCGGCGTGTTCGAGCTGCTGGAGATCGACCAGGGCCTGGCCGACCACCTGCGGCGCAACGACACCGCCGGGTTCACCGAGCACGCGCGCCGGCACGAAGAGTTCCGTCCCTTCTCCCGGCATGCGCTGGAATACGCCGCCCAGGGCGTCACCAGCCTGGAGGAGGTCATGCGCATCACCGGCGGCGTGGACGAGCTGGACCTGCCCGAGCCGGAGGCCCTTGCGGGCGAACCCGATGACGACGGTCGGTCCGGCGGGGAGGCGCTGGCCAACTGATGGCGGTGTTCCTGTACAAGGCGCGCAATGCCGCCGGCGAGGCGGTGGAAGGACGCATGGAAGCCCCCTCGGCGGAGCTGGTGGCCAGCCAGCTCCTGGGCGCCGGCATGACACCGGTGGAAATCAGCCCGACCGGGGAGCAAGGCGAATTCTGGACCCGGCTCCGGGACAGGCTCAACGAGCGCAAGCCCACCCTGGACGACCTGGCGCTCATGGCGCGGCAGCTCCATGCGCTCCTGCGTGCCGGGGTGCCCATCCTCCGCGCCCTCACCGGCCTGGCCGAGACCACCCGCAACCCGTTGCTGGCGCGCGTGCTGCGCGACGTGGTGGTGGAGATCGAAAGCGGCCATCCCCTGTCGGCGGCGCTGAACCAGCACCCGGAGGTGTTCAACAGCCTGTTCGTGTCCATGGTCCAGGTGGGCGAGGCCACCGGGCGCGTGGACGAGGCCTTCCTCCAGCTCTCCCGCTACCTGGAAAAGGAAAAGGAGCTGCGCGAGCGCATCAAGTCCGCCCTGCGCTACCCGGCCACCGTGATCGGTTTCGTGCTCGTGGCCCTGGCCATCCTCAACATCTACGTCATTCCGCAGTTCGCGCGCCTGTTCGCCAACTTCAAGACCGAGCTGCCGCTGCCCACGCGCATCCTCATCGCCACGTCGGATTTCTTCGTCCACTACTGGCCCTTCATGGCCCTGGCCCTGGTGAGTGCGGTGGTGGCGGCGGTGCGCTGGGTGGCCACGCCCGCCGGGCGCCGGGCCTGGGACCGCTTCAAGCTGCACATTCCCCTGGTGGGCGGCATCGTCCTGCGCGCCACCCTGGCCCGCTTCGCCCGTGCCTTCGCCGTGTCCCTGCGTGCCGGGGTGCCGGTGGTCCAGGCCCTGGGCGTGGTGGCCCTGGCGGTGGACAACCGCTGGGTGGGCGAGCACGTGGCGGCCATGCGCAACGGGGTGGAGCGGGGCGATTCGCTGACCCGCACCGCCAACGCCACCGGCCTGTTCACCCCGCTGGTGCTGCAGATGCTGGCGGTGGGCGAGGAGTCGGGGGCGGTGGACGATCTCCTCGACCAGGTGGCCGAGTTCTACGAGCGCGAGGTGGACTACGACCTCAGGCGCCTGGCCGCGGCCATCGAGCCCATCATGCTGGTGCTCGTCGGCGGCCTGGTGCTGATCCTGGCCCTGGGCATCTTCCTGCCCATGTGGGACCTCATCGACGCGGTCAAGGGCAAGTAACCCGGGGGTCCGCCATGCCGCGCCGGTCCGCCACGCGTCCCCTCCGCCCGGCGGGTTTCACCTACCTGGAGCTGGTGTTCGTCATCATCATCCTCTCGGTGCTCTACGTCCTGGGCATCGACCGCCTGCTGAAGATCCGGGCCGACGCCGAGGCCGCGGCCCTGGCCTACACCCGCTCCGGCTTCGAGGTGGCCCTGTCCCTGCAGCTGGCCAGCCTGGCGGCCAAGGGCCGCCTCCACGAGGCCACCCGGCTGCTGGGTGCCAACCCCGTGGACTGGCTGGCCCAGCCGCCCGACAACTACGCCGGCGCCTTCACCCCCGAGGAGGCGGCGCGGCGGGTGGAGCCGGGCCAGTGGTGGTTCGACACCCGTGCCCGGGAGCTGGTCTACCGGGTCCGCTTTGCCGAGTTTTTCCAGCCGGAACAGGGACATGCCCCCGAGGTGCGGCTAAAGATCCGGCTCGTGTACGCCGATAACAACCGCAACGGGCGGTTCGACCGTCAAAAGGATGACGTGCTGGGGGTGAGGCTGGTCACCCTGACCCCCTACCGGTGGCTGGATGAGCCTGAAACAGGATAAAAATCAACGAGATATGAGATATCCTTGAAAACTGGCCCGGAGATTGCATTCATACGGGCAGACCCGGAACGGGACGGACTTTTTCCCGAGTACAACCAACGTGAGACGAGGTTCGGAACAATGAACGCAAGGCAGCAGGGTTTCACCCTCATCGAACTCATCGTGGTCATCGTGGTGCTGGGCATCCTCGCCGCCACCATCGTGCCGCGGTTCACCAACATCCAAAAGGATGCCCGTGCGGGCGCGGTGCAAGGCATGGAGGCGGCCGTGAGGTCCGCGGCGGCCATGTACCACGGCGTCAAGCTGGCCATCGGCAGTGCCGCGGGCACCGCGGTGCCGGCCGACCGCTTCGAAGGACTCGCGGCCGGCAACGATGTCTCCGACACCCAGTTTTACCCGGCCGCGAGCGCAACGGGCATCGGTCGCATCGTGCTCGACGAGGCTGGCGACTTCACTACGGTGGCCAACGCGGGCCCGCCGGCCACCTATGAATGGCGCTACACCAGTGCGACCACTCCGACCAACTGCTACGTCAGGTACCAGGAGGCGGCCGCCAACACCCCGCCCCAGATCACAACCGACACCAGCGGGTGCTGACACCGGCGCCGGAACGACCCTGCGGCCAGGGAAGGGGTGTTGCCCGCGCAGCACCCCTTTTTTCTTGAGACCAGACGATGCACGGCACGCGGCCGACAAGGCAAGGGCAGACCGGCTTCACCCCCGGGGGACTCACCCCCCATGGATTCACTTTGGTCGAGCTGGTGGTGGTGCTGGTGGCGGCGGGCATCCTCGCCGCCATGTTCCTGCCGCGGCTGACCCAGCGCGCGGCCTACGAGGAACGCCTGTTCACCGCCGAGCTGGTGAGCATCGCCAGACACGCCCAGCAGCAGGCCATGATGCGCGGCGCCGGGGTGACCGTGACCCTGGTGCTGGACAGCGGCGGCGGCCGGTACGGCATTCAGATGGACGACGGCACCGGCGCGGTGTGGCTCACCCACCCCGACGGCCGGCCCTTCCCGGTGCCCTATCCGGCCGGGATCAGCACCGCACCGGACCCGGTGCAGGTAAGCTACAACGCCCTGGGCCACACCACCGCCAACAGCGCGGTGACCGTGACCGTGAGCAGCGCCGGGGGCAGCCGCAGCCTCTGCATCGAACCCACCGGCTACGCCCACGAGGGAGGGTGCTGAGATGCACGCGCACACCACCGGCGCCGCGCCCGGGTTCACCCTGGTGGAGCTGCTGGTGCTCATCGTGCTGGTCTCCATCGCCATGGCCGGGATCATGACCGTGTGGCAGCACAGCCAGCGCCATGCCGCCGATCCGCTGCACGCCAACCGCGCGGTGAAGCTGGGCCAGGCGGTGCTGGAGGAAATCCTGGCCAAGCGCTTCGACGAGAACAGCGGCCAGGGCGGGGTGCCCCGCTGCGGCTCCACCGATCCCGGGGCCCAGCCCTGCAGCACCACCTTCGGGCCCGACGCGGGCGAGACCTCCCGCGCCCTGTACGACGACGTGGACGACTACCACGGCCTGGATCTCACCCCGCCCACCGACATCAACGGCGCCGCGCTCACCGGCTACGCCAACTACCGCCTGCGCGTGAGCGTGGCGGCCGCCGGCGGCGAACTGTCCGGGCTCAACAACGACGAGGCCAAGCGCATCGACGTCACCGTCACCACGCCGCGCGGTCACGACTACGAGTTCTCGGCCTACCGGGTGAACTTCTGATGCAGGGTCCCGCACCACAACCGGCCCGCGGCTTCACCCTGGTGGAGATCATCGTGGTGATCGTGGTGCTGGGCATCGTCGCCGGCATCACCACGCGCTTTTTCAACACCAGCATGCAGACCTACACCGGCACCGAGCTGCGCGATGCGCTGTCGCGCACCGGCCGCATCAGCATCGAGCGCGTCAACCGCGAGCTGCGCAACGCGGTCCCCAATACCGTGCGGGTGGACGCCAGCGGGACCTGTGTGGAGTTCCTGCCCCTGGTGGCCTCGGCCCTGTACCAGGACCAGAACGTGACCTACGGGACCGGCACCGCCTCGGCCCCGGCCCCGGTGGCGCCCGCGGCGGCGGCCGACCGCTTCGACGTGTTCGACCTCGCCTTCACCCCGTCGGCGGGTGCCGCCTACTACGTGCTGGTGTATCCCTACGGCCCCGGCAGCGGGGCCGGTGATCCCTGGCAGGCGGCCGACCCCGGGCCGCTGGCGGCCTTCCAGGGCTTCGACACCGCGCCGGCGCTGCCCGCCGGGGTGCGGCGCGTGGTGCTGGCCGCGACCCACCGTTTCCTGCGCCACTCGCCGCGGCGGCGGGTGTTCATCGCCGGCGGCCCGGTGAGTTTCTGTGTGGTGGGCAACCGCCTGCTGCGGTATTCGGGCTATGCCCTGAGCGCGGCTCAGCCGGTGCCGCCGCCGGGCGGCCAGGTGCTGGCCGAGGACATCCAGACCGCCGACCCCGAGATTCCCATGGGCAGCGTGTTCGCCTACAGCGGCCCGACGCTGACGCGCAACGCGACGGTGGTGCTGGACTTCCGCTTCATGCGCCCGGACCACCTGGGCAACGCCGAGTGGGTGCGCATGAGCCACGAGGTGCAAATCCGCAATGTGCCGTGAGCGTCACAACCCGGTACGCCAGCGCGGCGTGAGCCTGGTGGCCATGATGGCCGTGATCGTGCTGCTGGCCCTGGTGGCCGCGGGCATGGTGCGGCTGGTGGCCACCTCGCAGGTGGCGGTGGGCAACGAGGTGCTCTCCCTGCGCGCCTTCCTGGCCGCGGAGAGCGCGGCCCAGAATGCCATGAACCGGCTGTTCCCCCTGAACGGTGGCGCGGCCACGTGCGGCAACATCGGCCTCACCTTCACCGCCGGCGGTCTGGCCGGGTGCAGCGCACAGGCCGCCTGCAGCGGCCCGGTGAGCATCCAGGGCCGGGACATCTACCGCATCACCAGCACCGGCACCTGTGGCAGCGGGGAGGCCGTGGCCCGGCGCACCATTCGCGTGGGGGCGCGGGCGCCATGAGACGGCCGGGGTTCGCCATCCCGCTCCTGCTGGCCATGGTGCTGGTGGCGCCGGCGGCCCCGGCCGCGCCCGGCGACATCCTGTTCAGCGACGACTTCGAGCGCAACGCCCTGGGCGCCGCCTGGACCGTGGACAACAGCGGCGGCGGCGATGCGGGGATCAGCAACGCCACCGCCAGCAGTCCCACCCGATCGCTGTTCACCCGCTGGGGTCCGGTCACGGTGACCAGCACCGCGATCAACCTCGCCGTGCCCGGTGCCGAGCTGCAGATCTGGATCCGGCGCGGGGCCGACAGCTTCAGCGAGGACCCGGACAACGGTGAAGACCTGGTGCTGGAATTCCTGGCCTCCGACGGGACCTGGGTGGAGCTGGAGCGCTTCACCGGGAACGGCACACCGGGCGAGGTCTTCACCCGCACGTACACGCTGCCCTCGTCCGCCATGCATGCCGGCTTCCGGCTGCGCCTGCGCCAGACCAACGGCAGCGGCAGCAGCGGCAACGGGGGCGAGGGTTGGGACTACTGGCACGTGGACGACGTGGTGATAACCGAAACGGCGGCACCGCCGCCACCGCCACCGGTGTGCTCGCCGGCCCTGTTCGAGGACGGCTTCGAGACCGGCGCCCTGGCGCCCAGGTGGACCGAGGCCGGGGCCGGGGGCGACGCCGGCGTGGGCGTACAGACGGCGGCCTCGGGCACCTATTCCATGTTCACCCGCTGGGGCCAGGTGACGGTCACCAGCATTCCCGTGGATCTGTCGGGGCAGCCCGCGGTGCAGCTCACGGTCTGGGTGCGCCGGGGCGACGACGCCTTCAGCGAGGACCCGGACAACAATGAAGACCTGGTGATCGAGTTCCTCGACAACGGGGGCAGCTGGACGGCGCTGGAGACCTTCCCCGGCAACGGCACACCGGGCGAGATCTTCAACCGCAGCTATGCGCTGCCGGGCTCTGCGCTGCACGCCGGGTTCCGGCTGCGCTTCCGCCAGACCGGCGGCAGCGGCAGCGACTGGGACTACTGGCACGTGGACGACGTCTGCCTCCAGACCATGACGCCGCCTTCACCGGTGGCCTGGTACAGGATGGACGAGGCGAGCTGGAACGGCACCCCGGGCGAGGTGAAGGACAGCTCCGGCAACGGCAACCACGGCACCGCGGTGGACGGTGCCTTCACCGCCAACACCAATCCTGCCATTCCCGGGGATCCCGGCACCTGCGGCTACGGCGAGATTCCCGACAACAATTCCGTCGCCACCCGCAATGCCGTGGACACGGGGGTGGACATCAACGACGTGGGCAATGCCGGCACCATTTCATTCTGGTACAAGGCCAACCGAAACTGGAACAACAACCGGGACCGCCAGCTCCTGGATGCCTCTACCGATTCCTTCGGCGACTGGCGGGACAAGTACTTCTTCCTGGTCATGCGCGACCGGGGCCGCCTGCGCTTTGCGCTGGAGGACAGCAATGACGGGGACTTTATCCTGGAGACGAGTCGCCTGGGCTTCCCGCGCGATGTCTGGGTACACATCGCGGTGACGTGGGACCTTCCGGGCGACACCCTGCAGATTTATGTCAACGGCAACCTCGAGCAGGCCGGCACCTTCTCCACCAACGGTGTCCTGGGCGACCTGCGCACCCTCTATGCCGGGGACAACCGGGGGAGCTACCTGGTGAGCGGCGCCACCCGACGTTCCGCCGACGGCTCCATCGACGAGCTGCGCATCTACTCGCAGGTGCTGAGCCAGGCCCAGATCCAGGCGGACATGAACGCCACCCATCCCTGCAGCGCGGTCCTGGACCACTTCGAGATCACCCACAACGTGGACGCGCTCACCTGCGAGCCCCTGTCGGTCACCCTCACGGCCCACGATGCCGCCCACAACGTGCTCGCCGACTACACCGGCACGGTGCAGTTGTCCACTTCCACCAGCCAGGGCGACTGGCAGCTCACCGGGGTGGCCGGCGACGCCTACGGCACCCTGACGCCGGGCGCGCCCGACAGCGGCCAGGCCACCTACGTGTTTCTCGACGACGGCGACGGGGTCAACGACGACGACGGGCAGGTGATCCTGGCCCTGAAGAACACCCATGCCGGGCCGCTCACCATCACCGCGGCCGACGCCGCCGCCGGTGTCGCCAGCACCGGCCCCGCCGTCACCTTCCGCCCCTACGGCTTCCGCACCACGCCGGACCCCATGCCCACCCAGGTCTCCGGCCGGCCCTTCACGTTCACCCTCACCGCCGTGGGCCAGCCGCCCACGGACACGGGCTGCACCGTCATCGAGGAGTACACCGGGAGCCAGAGCCTGTCCATGTGGAGCGACTACAACGACCCGGCCGACAACCCCTACGGCTCGCAGGTGAGCGTGACCGTGGCGGCGGGCAGCTACACCCTGGGCACCAGCGAGGCTGCGGCCACCGGCGTCTCCGTGAACTTCACCAACGGGGTGTCGGAGTCCATTACCGCGGTCTATCCCGACGCCGGCGCCATCCGCATCAATGCCAAGGACGAGATCAACGTGGGCGCGCCGCCGGCCGGCGCCGGCACCGAGATCGTGGTGGGGGGCGGGAGCTTCGTGGTCCGGCCCTTCGGGTTTGATCTCTCGGGCCTGGGCTACTCGGATCCGCTGCCGGCCGCCCCCAATCCGGGCGGGCCGGTGTTCGTGAAGGCGGGGGTGCCGTTCAACGTCGGGCTGCGCACCGTGGCCTGGCAGGCGGCCGACGACAGCGGCAGCAACGGGGGCACGGCCAACGACGGGGTACCGGATCCGGGTGCGGACCTGTCGGACAATTCCACCACGCAGAACTTCGGCCGCGAGTCGGCGCCTCCGCTGGTGGACCTCACCCACGTCCTGGCCGCCCCGGCCGGGGGCAACCCCGGCACCCTGGGTGGCGGCAGCGGCATCGGCGGCTTCACCGGCGGCGCCGCCTCGGCCAGCCTGAGCTACGACGAGGTGGGCATCATCCATCTCACCGCGGCGCTCCGCGGCGGCGACTACCTGGGCGGCGGCCAGGACGTGACCACCACCGCCTACAACGTGGGCCGCTTCTATCCCGACCACTTCAGCCTGGCCAACCCGCTGCTCACCAACCGCAGCGGCATCGCCGGCTGCACCGATACCTTCACCTACATGGACGAGCCGTTCAACGTGGGCTTCGAGCTGCGGGCCGAAAACGCCGGCGGCGCCACCACGCTCAACTATACCGGCGCCTTCGCCAAGCTCGATCCCACGGTGGCGGCACAGATGAACTACGGTGCCACCGAAGCCGGCACCGACTACACCGCGCGCCTCGTGGTGGCCGGCTCCGGCGTGTTCAACAACGGCGTCGCCAGCGCCGGGGCCGACCTGCGGCTCACCCGCAACACCGCCCCCGACGGTCCGCTGGCGGCGCTGGCCGTGGGCGTGGCGCCGGTGGACAGCGACGGCGTGATCCTGGACGCCTATGACCTGTCTCTCGACGGGGGGCCCGACACCCACCGCAAGGTGGGCCAGACCGAGCTGCGCTTCGGCCGGCTGGCCGTCGAGAACGCCTACGGCAGCGAGTTCCTGCCGCTCGACGTGCCCCTGTACGCCCAGTTCTGGACCGGGCCCGGCACCGGCTTTGCCCTCAACACCGGCGACAACTGCACGCCCACCGCCATCGGCGCCCTGCGCCTGGACAACAACGTGGAGGCCAACCAGACCGACGGTGACATCCAGATCCAGCCCGGGGCCACGACCACCGCGACCCTGGGCGACGGCAACGGCGCCCTGTCCGGCACCGAGCTGGGCGGCGGTGACGCCGGGCTCTCCTTTACCGCGCCCAACGTCACCGGCTACACCGACATCACGGTGGATGCCTCGGCCATTCCCTACCTGCGCTTCGACTGGGACGGCGACGGCAACCACGACAACGATCCGCCCACCGCCCGCGCCACTTTCGGCTCCTTCCGCGGCGACGACCGGATCATCTACTGGCAGGAGTGCTTCGGCCTCGACCCCGGCCAGCCCTGTCCATGAGCACCCGCCCGCGCACCCGGACGGAGCCGGTGCGCTCGGCCGCGGCCTACCGGCCCGCCTCGCCCGCGAAGCGGCCGTGATGGAGAAACCGGCACACGGCATCGGCCACGTCGCGGGCGTAGAGCATGCCGAAGTGACTGTGGCGCATCACCAGGTGCTCGCTGGCGCCGTCACAGCGCGTGGCCGCCAGCTCCACGGTGCCGTCGTTGGGCCGGGGCAGGCGGCCCGGGGCCACGAGGGCGCCCACCCCCAGGGGCCGGGTGCCGGCGATGATGCCCAGATCCCGGGCGCCGTGCCAGCGGGGTGCCCCGCCCAGCAGGCCCTGCTCCACGGACCGGCCGAGGATGGCGCGGCCCCAGGGAGTCCGCGCCAGGCGCGCGGCCGCGGCCGAGCCCTTGAGGGGCGAGCCCAGCAACACCACCCGGCCCGGTTTCTGCGCCGGAAAGGCATCGAACAGGTGCAGCACCACGATGCCGCCCAGGCTGTGGGCCACCAGGTGGATCACCGGCTCGGGCAGGGTCCTGAGCCAGGCATCGAGGGCGGCCGCGTTCTCGCGCGGCGAGCGCCGCACACTGGGGTAATGAAAGGTATGCGTCTTGAACCCGCAGCGGCGCAGGCGCCAGGCCAGGGGCACCATCTCCAGCCCGGTCATCCAGAGCCCGTGTACCAGTACCGCGGCCTGTTCCATGGGCGCAGACTACCACCGGCCCGTGGCGTGGAAAAAGACGGGGGCGGGCGGCCCCCGGAACACCGCCCGCCCCCCGTCACCCGGGCTCAGTTGCTCTCTTGCAGGAAGGTGAGAATGTCACGCACCTCCTGCGCGGTGAGTCCGCCGCGGATGCGCATGTGGTTGGCCGTGGTCTTCCACTGGTCGTCGCGCAGCTCCTTGGGATCACGCACGTTGTGGCAGCGCTGGCAGTGAATGGACCAGGCCTGGGCCCCGCGGGTGAAGTCCCCGCCGCCCTCCTCGGCGGCCGGGGCGAACAGGGGCAGGCCGGACAGCAGCAGGGCTGCTGCCGGCAGCATGCGGAAATGACGAATGCGGTTCATGGTGCGCCCTCCTCGTTCAGAACCCGTAGGCGAGCTGCAGCAACCAGCGGTCGCCGGCCTCCTCGCCCGGGTTGGGGTTGTCATTGGACTCGAAGGTGGCCTTGGCCACGAAATTGCTGGCAAAGACGTAGTTCACGCCCAGCGCAAGCTGTTCCCGGTCGGCCTCGGTCCCCGGGGTGTCGTACTCGCCGTAGCGGGCCACCACCTCCCAGTCGGTGGCCGGGAAGCGGTAGCTGGCCTGAAGATACCAGGCGTCCCATACCCCTTCCTCGGGCGCGGTGCTGGCGGCGTTGGCCCCCACCTCCTGGCGGATGTACTCGCCCACGATATTGAAGCCACCCGGACGCCAGGTGAAATCGAAGCCCTGCGCCTGGTAGTCGCGGGTAATGCCCGTATAGCCTCCGGCGCCCAGCTCGCCCACCTCGCCGGTGGCCGCCGAGAGCCCGAACTCCAGGCGCGGGCCCGGCACGAGCAGGCCGAAGCGCCCGCCCACCACCTTCTTGCCGTCCTCGTCGGCATTGAGTCCCGGCGTCTCCACCGCCTCCAGTTCGGTTCCCCCGGGACCCAGTTCCACCGCCGGGCCGTTGGCGATGTACACCGCGTAGTTGGCGCGGTGGCCGCCCAGGCCGAAGCCGCCGCGGACCTGGGCCCCCACCTCGGCGTTGGGCGCCGCCTCGTCGTGGCCGAAACCCGCCGGGGCCGAGGCCAGCTTGTTGATCCACGACGGGTGCAGGTTCTGGCGGAACTGGCCCAGGGGGCTCAGGAACTTGCCCACCACCAGCGCGGCGTTGTTGTGGAACAGGTAGTCGATGGTGAGGTACTCGAGGCCGGTCTCGGTCGAGCCGTCCGGCAGGGCCTCGAACTCCAGTTCCGACTCCAGCATGACGATGTCGTTGAACTGGTAGTGGAAGATGGGGGCGAAGGTGCCCACCAGGTAACTGCCGGGGCTGCCCTCGGCATCCTCGTAGCCCACGTCGGCATAGCCGGCCATGTGCACCAGGGTGGTGGGATCCTTCCACTCGGCGGCGGCACGCACCTCCTGGCGCAGCTCGTCCAGCTCGGCCCGCAGCTTCTCCACCTCGGTCTGGGCCGCGGCCGGCGCCGCCAGCGCCGCGCCAACGGCCAGCGTGATCAGGGATCGGTTCATCGTTGCTTCCTCCCGCTCAGGTCGTGTACAGGGATGGCGCCCGCAGGCGCTGCGCGATGCAGCCCCGCAAGCGTGCCGGCACGGGGTGCCGGTG
>JALUTW010000448.1 GCA_027021685.1 Chromatiales bacterium
CCACGGCCCGCCCCCTCAGGTCGGCCGGGTGCGCAGGCTCTCGAACAGCTCCATGGGCAGGGGGAAGACGATGGTGTTGGAACGGTCCCCCGCGATCTCGGTCAGGGTCTGCAGGTAGCGAAGCTGCAGGGCCTCGGGCTGGCGCACCAGCACCTGGGCCGCCTCCAGCAGTTTCTGCGAGGCCTGCAGCTCGCCCTCGGCATGGATGACCTTGGCCCGCCGCTCGCGCTCCGCCTCGGCCTGGCGGGCAATGGCCCGGATCATGCTCTCGTCCAGGTCCACGTGCTTGATCTCCACGTTGGCCACCTTGATGCCCCAGGCATCGGTGTGCTGATCGAGAATGGACTGGATGTCGGCATTGAGCCTGTCGCGCTCGGACAGCATCTCGTCCAGCTCGTGCTGGCCCAGCACCGAGCGCAGCGTGGTCTGGGCCAGCTGGCTGGTGGCCTCGTAGAAGTTCTCCACCTGGATGACGGCCTTCTCCGGGTCGATGACCCGGAAGTACACCACGGCGTTGACCTTGACCGAGACGTTGTCGCGCGAGATCACGTCCTGGGTGGGGACGTCCATGACCACGGTGCGAAGGTCCACCCGCACCATCTGCTGGATGAAGGGAACGACGATGATGAGTCCCGGGCCCTTGACCTTGTAGAACCGGCCCAGGAGGAAGATCACCCCGCGCTGGTACTCGCGCAGGATGCGAAGGGCGCTGAACAGAAACGCCAGCAGGATGAGTGCAAAAACGAGATAAGGCATAACGAATCCTCCTATGGGGACTAGTCCAGCGGCGCCACCTTGAGCGTCAAACCCTCGCGGCCCACCACACGCACGCGCTGGCCGGCCCGCAGGGGCACCTCGGCCACGGCGTTCCAGCGCTCGCCATGCACCCGCACCGCGCCGCGGCCATGAAAATCCGCCAGCACCACGGCCTCGGCGCCGGCCAGCTCCTCGGCCCCGCTCACCACCGGCGCGCGGCGGGCCTTGATGAAGAAGCCGACGACGAAGATGAAGAACAGGGCCGAGGCCATGGACACGCCGGCGATGATGCCGCCGTGAATCCCGAAGCCCGGCGCCTCGGTGTCCATGAGGATGATGGATCCGATGACGAAGGCGACGATGCCCCCCACCCCCAGCATGCCGAAACTGGGCATGAAGGCCTCGCCCACCATGAGCCCGATGCCCAGCAGGATCAGGGCCATCCCGGCGTAGTTCACCGGCAGCACCTGAAACGCGAACAAGGCCAGCAGCAGGCTGATGGCGCCCACGGTGCCCGGCACGATGGAGCCCGGATTGTAGAACTCCAGCAGCAGGCCGTAGATCCCGATGAGCATGAGGATGTAGGCCACGTTGGGGTTGGTGATGACGGCCAGCAGCCGCACCCGCCAGTCCGGCTCCACCACCGTCACCGCCGCGCCGCGGGTGGCGAGCGTGACCGTGGCGCCGCCCGCCTTCACCTTGCGCCCATGGATGAGCCGGAGCAATGCGGCGCGGTCCGGGGCAATCACGTCGATCACGTTCTGCTTCAGGGCCGCCTCGGCGCTGAGGCTGGCCGCCTCGCGCACCGCGCGTTCGGCCCAGTCGGCATTGCGCCCGCGCAGTTGGGCCAGGCCACGGATGTAGGCCACGGCGTCGTTGACGGCCTTGCGTTCCATGGCGCCCTGCTCCGGGGACCGGTGCGGCCGGCCCTCCTTGCCGCTGCCGGCGTCGCCACCGCCGCCCGGCGACGGCCGGCCCGGGCCGCCGATGGCAACCGGCGTCGCCGCCCCCAGGTTGGTGCCCGGGGCCATGGCGGCGACATGGCAGGCATACATGATGTAGGTGCCGGCGCTGGCCGCGCGCGCCCCGGAAGGTGCCACGTAGCACGCCACGGGCACGGGCGAGGCCAGGATGCCCTTGATGATGTCGCGCATGGCGGAGTCGAGGCCGCCCGGGGTGTCGAGGCGCAGCAGCACCAGCCCGGCCCCGCCGGCGGCGGCGTGGTCCAGGCCGCGGGTGACGTAGTCCGAGGTGGCCGGGCCGATGGGCCCCTCGACGTCCAGCTGGACGATGTGCGCAACCGGCGCCTCCGCCGCCGGCGCCAGCAGGGACAGGGCCAGAAGTGTCGATGCCAGAAGGTGCCTGAACATGGCGCGGTTCCCGTGGGCGGCGGACGCCCGGCTGCAGGTCACTGGGCACGTCCCGGTCACGGTGCCTGGAGGCGCCCGCTGCGGTAGTCCTCGATGGCCTGCCGGATCTCCGCTTCCGTGTTCATGACGAAGGGGCCGTGGCGCACCACCGGCTCGCCGAAGGGCCGCCCGGCGACGAGCAGAAAGCGGCTGTCGTCCAGCGCGTGCAGGCGGACCTCCCGGCCGGGACCCAGCAGGGCGAGGCGGCGTGCGCCGGCCGGGCGTCCGCCGGCGTCCGCCAGGGTGCCGGCGATGACGTGGACGAAGGCCCGGTGGTCGCGCGGCAGCGGGAAGCGGAAGTCCGCGCCCGCGGGCAGTGCCACGTCCAGGTAGACGGGCTCGGCGGCAATGCCCGCCACCGGCCCGCGGGTGCCGGCCGGCGTGCTCCCGGCGATGACCCGCACGCGCCCGCCGCCAGGCCGCGGCTCCTCCGGGATGGCGTCCGGCGCGAACTCCTGGTAGCGCGGCGGACACATCTTCTCCGCCGCCGGCAGGTTGACCCAGAGCTGGAACCCGTGGAGCAGACCGCGGTCCTGCTCCGGCATCTCCGAGTGCTCGATGCCGCGCCCGGCGGTCATCCACTGCACACCGCCCGCGCGCAGCAGACCCTCGTGTCCCGTGCTGTCGCGGTGGCGCACGCGGCCATGAATCAGATAGGTCACGGTCTCGAAACCCCGGTGGGGATGGGGCGGTAAACCGCGGATGTAGTCGTCCGGGTCGTCGGAGCGGAACTCGTCCAGCAGGAGGAAGGGGTCGAACTGGTCGAGATCCGGAGTGCCGATGTAGCGCACGAGGCGCACCCCGGCCCCGTCGCGGGTCTCGAGGCCGGTCACCAGCCGGGCAATGGGACGGGCGGCCGAATCGGTGTCCATGGCGGCGCTCCGTGGGTTGGCGCCCCCACTATAGCCCGCCACCCGGCCCGGGGGAAGCGCCCCGGCCGCGGACCGCGCGGGCGGTGATCGACCCGGCGCAACGCCCCCCGGCCGGTTCCGGGTCAGTCCAGCCGGAAACCCACCTTCAGTTTCACCTGGTAATGGGCGATCCGGCCATCGACGATGTGACCGCGTGTCTCCACCACCTCGAACCAGTCGAGGTTGTGCAGGGACCGTGCCGCCTTGTCGATGGCGTTGCGGATGGCCTGGTCGGTGCCCTCGGTGGAGGAACCGACGATCTCTATCATCTTGTACACGTGGTCACTCATGTCCGTTCTCCCGGCCGGTCAGGGGTTTCACTTGCTCGTGCTTGACGCCGCGGGCGTCGAACAGGGTCAGCGTCCATTCCCCGCCGGCCTCGTCGTGACGGAGGATGTAGACCCCGCCATCGTCGCCCAGCAGCTTGAAGTAGCGATGGTCGGGGCCAGCCAGCGGTCGAGGACCTCGCGCACCTCGACGCGGCGCTCCCCCAGCCAGAACCGCCGCGGCTCCTCCTCGCCGCGTCCGCCGGCATGACACTCGACCCGGATTGGCGCCGGTTCCGCACCCATGCGCCTAGAAGCTATCTCAGAATTCCGCGCGTGTCGCGTTGTGAGTCCACGGCCGCGCCGGCAAGGCGCGCGGCCGTGTGGAATTTTGAGACAGGTTCTAGGATAGCGCCATTGCGGATAGCGAAGACAGCGGAACGAGAATCACCCCGCGCCAGGCATCTTCTGATATCTGATATCTGACGTCTGATATCTGATTCAGACGCTGTTTTCCATGCCCAACTCCTTGATCTTGCGGGTCAGGGTGTTGCGGCCCCAACCCAGGAGGCGGGCGGCGTCCTGGCGGCGGCCGCCGGAGTGGCGCAGGGCGGTCTCGATCATGGTGCGCTCGAACTGGGGCGTGGCCGTGTCCAGCAGGCTGGTCTGGCCCCGGGTGAGCTGGCGGTCGGCCCACTGGCGCAGCAGGTCCACCCAGGCGTCGGCGTTGCGCTCGCCGCTGTCGGTGTCCAGCAGCTCCGGCGGCAGGTCGTCCTTGTGGATCACCTGTCCCGGCGACATCACCGTGAGCCAGCGGCAGGTGTTCTCCAGTTGCCGCACGTTGCCGGGCCAGCGCAGCCCGGCCAGGTAGGCCTCCACCTCCGGGTCCAGGGTCTTGGGATCCACCCCCAGCTCCTCGGCCGCCTGCTGCAGGAAGTGGCGCGCCAGCAGCGGGATGTCCTCGCGCCGCTCGCGCAGCGGCGGGATGTGGATGCGGATCACGTTGAGGCGGTGGAACAGGTCTTCGCGGAACTCGCCGCGGGCCACCCGTTCCTCCAGGTTCTGGTGGGTGGCGGCGATGATGCGCACGTCCACCCGCACCGGATCGTGGCCGCCCACGCGGTAGAACTCGCCGTCGGCCAGCACCCGCAGCAGGCGGGTCTGGAGTTCGGCGGGCATGTCGCCGATCTCGTCCAGGAACAGGGTGCCGCCGTCGGCCTGCTCGAAGCGGCCGCGGCGCTGGCTCTGGGCCCCGGTGAAGGCGCCGCGCTCGTGGCCGAACAGCTCCGACTCCAGCAGGTCCCGCGGGATGGCGGCCATGTTGAGGGCGATGAAAGGCTTGTCGGCGCGCGGGCTGTGGCGGTGCAGGGCGCGGGCCACCAGCTCCTTGCCGGTGCCCGACTCGCCGTTGATGAGCACGGTGATGTTGGACCGTGACAGGCGGCCGATGGCCCGGAACACCTCCTGCATGGAGGCGGCCTCGCCGATGATCTCGGGCACCTTGCCGGTTTCGGCCGGCGCCGGCCTGCGCGCGCTGCGGTAATGGGCCACGGCCCGGCGTGCCAGCTCCACCGCCTCGTCCACGTCGAAGGGCTTGGGCAGGTACTCGAAGGCGCCGCCCTCGTAGGCCGACACCGCGCTGTCCAGGTCGGAATGGGCGGTGATGATGATCACCGGCAGATGGGGATGGCGCAGGTGGATGCGCTCCAGCAGCTCCAGGCCGTTCATGCCGGGCATGCGGATGTCGGAGATGACGGCGTCGGGGCTTTCGGCTTCCAGCGCGGTGAGCGCGGCGTGCGCGTCCTCGAAGGCGCGCACCTCCATGCCGGCCTGCCGGAAGGCCTTTTCCAGCACCCAGCGGATGGAACGGTCGTCGTCCACGATCCAGATGGTGTCCTTACTCATGACTGCTCTTCACTCGCTTGGTCGATGGGAATCAGAATGGTGAAAACGGTGTGGCCCGGCGCGCTCTCGAACTCGATGAGCCCGCCGTGGCGCTGGACCAGGGACTGGGCGATGGACAGGCCCAGCCCGGTCCCCTCCGCGCGGCCGGTGACCATGGGGTAGAACAGGCGGTCGCGCAGCTCCGGCGGCACGCCGGGGCCATCGTCGATGATCTCGATGCGGGCGGCGAGGCGGTGGCGGCGCGCACCCAGGGTGACGTTGCGCAGGATGCGGCTGCGGAACACGATCTCGCCCCGCTCGCCCACGGCCTGGGCGGCGTTGCGGGCGATGTTGAGCACCGCCTGGATGAGCTGGCCCTTGTCGGCCCGCACCTCGGGGATGCTGGGGTCGTAGTCGCGCGCCACGTGGACGCCGGGCCCGGCCTCGGCCGCCACCAGGGCACGCACCCGTTCCAGCACCTCGTGGATGTTGGTCTCCTGTTCCTCGGCCCGGGTGCTGGGTCCCAGCATGCGGTCCACCAGCTTCTGGAGCCGGTCCGCCTCCTGGATGATGACCTCGGTGTACTCCTTGAGCGCGGTCTTGCCGGCGGCGTCCAGTTCCCGCTCCAGGAGCTGGGCGGCGCCGCGCAGGCCGCCCAGGGGGTTCTTCACCTCGTGCGCCAGCCCGCGCATGAGTTCCCGCGCCACGTCCTGCTGCGACACCAGCGAGGCGTCACGGGAGATGCGCAGGAACCGGTCCAGCGGCACCAGCTCCAGCAGGACCTCGGAGCCGGCGCCGTCCATGAGGGTGGCGGTGGCGTCGGCGGTGATGCGGTCGCCCTGGGGCAGATCCAGCTCCAGCTGGCGCCGGGTCACCGTCTCGCCGCTGGCGGTGACATGGCCCAGGAGCTGGCGCACCTGGCCGCTGCCCGGAAACAGGTCGTCCACGGGGCGGCCCAGGAGCTGGCGGGCGCTGGCCCCCAGCAGGCGTTCCCCCGCCGAGTTGACATAACTCAGGCAGAGGGAGGCATCGAACAGCAGGGCGGTGAAGGTGAGGTTGTCCAACACCCGGCGGTAGAAGGCGTCATCCTGGATCATCGTGGGGGCCAGCATTTGTCTGGGGGTTAGCAAGGTTCAGACCAACCCCGGGCGGCGTGCAGCCGTGGAGCCGGAAACGGGAGCGGAAAGGATTGTCCTGATTAATCAAACAGATACATCATCCCCCCTGCCACACGGTGCAGCCGTTGCGTTCATGGCCGCACCAGTGCAGGGCCGGTTGGGGGCTCGTGTGCACCATATTGGTGCACTCAAGGGACTGCGTCAAGCGGATTCAGGGCGCAGGCGGGACCGCCTGGGGCGGCACCTGGCCCGGCAGTACGCCGCCCGACGGGGCCTGGGGCTGGGCGGCACCTGGCACCTGGCCGGGCACGGTGCCGTTGCCCGGCTGCGGCTGGGCCTCGGGCGGCACGCCCGCGTCCGGTCCCAGGACGCTGATGCGGCGCACGTGGAAGCGCACCACCGGGGACTGGCGGATGACCTGCCCGGCACGGTCCAGGACCCGGGCCTGCACGGTGTGCTCGCCACGGGGCAGGTTGGTGAGCGTGGTGGCGGGCCCGGCGGGGCGCGGCGTACCGTCCACCACCAGTTCCAGGCGGTGGCCCAGGCGCGTCTCCAGGGGCGGCTCCAGGACGATGCGCACGGTGACGTTGCCGGTGTTGTCGGCAAACGTCTGCTCCTGCCGCGGGGCCACGATCTCCAGCCGCCGGTACCTGAAGCCTGCCCCCGAGCCGCCCGCAGCGCCCGTGTCGAGCCCGGGCAGCGGAGGCGGGGTGTAGGTGTTGGGCGGCGGCACCTCCACCTCGGTGGCCGATTCGTCCGGCGGCCGGTCGGTGAACTCCACCACGCCGTCCGGTCCCACCGTGCGGTACACCTTCTTCGCCGCCGCCGCCGGGCCGGCGGCCAGCAGCAGCGCCAGCAGCAATGTGCCCGTCGCCTTCATGCCGTCCAGCATAGCCTATGGTCCATGGGTAGCCAACTTGCACTATTGGACCATGCCGGGAATGAGAGTTTCGGGGATCCGGGTGCTGGGTGTTGGCTGCTAGGTGCTGGCCGCTGGCCGCTGGGAAACATCCCGTACTACATTCGGCGGCCGGCGAATGCCGGCCGCCAAAGAAAACGCCCCCGTGTTGGGGGCGTTTCCATGCGGTGACCGCCGTCCGGCGGCTTGCATGCCCTCTTACATGCTGTAGTACATGTCGAACTCCACCGGATGGGTGGTCATGTTGAGGCGCTGCACCTCTTCCATCTTGAGCTCGATGTAGCCGTCGATGGCATCGTCGGTGAACACGCCGCCGGCCTTGAGGAAGTCGCGGTCGGCGTCCAGTTCCGCCAGGGCCTGCTCCAGCGAGCTGCACACGG
>JALUTW010000449.1 GCA_027021685.1 Chromatiales bacterium
CGCCGGCGACAAGCACGTCTTCCGCGCCAACGGTTCCACCATCGTCGACCCCGGCTTCATGGCCGTGTACCAGGAGAGCGCCGACGAGACCAGGAAGGCCGCCGAGGACGAGGAACAGCGCATGCTGCCCCCGCTGAAGGAAGGCGAGGACGTGGATCTGATCCGCATCCGGCCCGAGCAGCACTTCACCGAGCCGCCGCCGCGCTACACCGAGGCCAGCCTGGTGAAGACCCTGGAGGAGCACGGCATCGGCCGCCCGTCCACCTACGCCTCCATCATCTCCACCCTGCAGGACCGCGAGTACGTGACCCTGGACAAGCGGCGCTTCAAGCCCACCGACGTCGGGCGCATCGTCAACAAGTTCCTCACCGAGCACTTCACCCGCTACGTGGACTACGACTTCACCGCCCACCTGGAGGACGAGCTGGACGAGATCTCCCGCGGCGAGCGCGAGTGGGTGCCGGTGATGCGGGAGTTCTGGGAGCCGTTCAAGGCGCTGGTGGAGGACAAGGACAGGAACGTGGACCGCAAGGACGTGACCCACGAGCCGCTGGACGAGAAGTGCCCCAAGTGCGGCGCCCCCCTGTCCATCCGCCTGGGACGGCGCGGCCGCTTCGTCGGCTGCACCGCCTACCCCGAGTGCGACTACACCCGCAACGTGGGCGAGGACGCCAGCACCGAGCCCGAGGTCATCGAGGGCCGCAAGTGCCCGGAGTGTGGCTCGGACCTCATCATCCGGCATGGGCGCTACGGCAAGTTCATCGGCTGCTCGGGCTACCCGGAGTGCCGCCACATCGAGCCCCTGGAGAAGCCGGAGGACACCGGTGTCCGGTGCCCCGAGTGCAAGCTGGCCAACATGCTCAAGCGCAAGTCGCGCACGGGCAAGATTTTCTATTCCTGCGCCCGCTACCCCGACTGCACCTACGCGGTCTGGAACGAACCGCTCGACGAGCCCTGTCCCAGGTGCGGCTTCCCCATGCTCACCCTCAAGACCACCAAGCGCAAGGGCACGGAGAAGGTCTGCCCGCAGAAGGAATGCGGCTACAGCGAGCCGGTCGAGCCGCCGGAGCAGGCCGCCGGCCCGTAAGCGATGGCGGCGCCGGCCATCCCGTGGCGCGTGCGCTTCGCCGCCCGCCTGCTGGCCGGCGGCGGCATCGTCGCCTACCCCACCGAGGCGGTCTACGGCCTGGGCTGCGATCCCGGCGACACCGCGGCCCTGATCCGCCTGCGCCGCCTCAAGGGCCGGGACGCGGACAAGGGCTTCATCCTCATCGCGGCCGACTTCCATCAGCTCCTGCCATAC
>JALUTW010000450.1 GCA_027021685.1 Chromatiales bacterium
GGGCACAAGGAGGAGAATTGGTCGGGGTGACTGGATTCGAACCAGCGACTTCCACCTCCCGAAGATGGCGCTCTACCAGGCTGAGCTACACCCCGAAGCGGCACGGGAGAATCAGTAGTTGCGGGCGACGGCGAACTCGGTGAGGTCCAGCAGGGCGTCCTTGTAGGGAGACGCCGGCACCGCGGCCAGGGCCTCGCGCGCCCGCGCGGCCTCCTCCCGGGCGAAGCGGGCAGTGTAATCCAGGGCTCCGGTGGATTCAATGGCGGCCAGCACGTCGTCGATGGCGTTGCGGCCGCCGGTCTCGATGGCCCGGCGCAGCAGGGCCCGCTGCCCGGGGGTGCCGCGGGCCAGGGCATGGATCAAGGGCAGGGTGGGCTTGCCCTCGGCCAGGTCGTCGCCCACGTTCTTGCCGGTATCGGCGGCCGAGGCGCTGTAGTCCAGCACGTCGTCCACGAGCTGGAAGGCGGTGCCCAGGTGGATGCCGAAGGCGGCCAGGGCGGCCTCCTCGGCCCCGGGCCGGCCGGCCAGCACCGCCGCCAGGCGGGCGGCGGATTCGAACAGCTTGGCGGTCTTGCCGCGGATGACCTCCAGGTAACGTTCCTCGGTGGTGTCCGGGTCGTGGACGTTGAGGAGCTGGCGCACCTCGCCCTCGGCGATGGTGTTGGTGGCCTCGGCCAGGATGTCCATGACCCGCATGGAGCCCACGTCCACCATCATCTGGAAGGCCCGGGAGTAGAGAAAGTCCCCCACCAGGACGCTGGCCTCGTTGCCCCAGACGTTGTTGGCGGTCTCCTGCCCGCGGCGCAGCTCGGAGGCGTCCACCACGTCGTCATGGAGCAGGGTGGCCGTGTGGATGAACTCAATAATTGCTGCAATATCAATATGTTGAGTTCCATCATAGGCCAGGGCCCGGGCGCACAGCAGGTGCAGCACCGGGCGCAGGCGCTTGCCCCCGCTGTTGATGATGTAGTGCCCGATCTGGTTGATGAGGACCACCTCGGAGTGGAGGCGGTCGCGGATGCAGGCGTTCACCCGGTCCATGTCGCCCGCGATGAGGGCATAGATATTTTCAATGTCCGCAGGCACTTATGCGTGTTTCCGGGGCTTCGGAGGGTCCGCCATGCTAGGCGGGGGCCGGGACCGTGTCAAGCCGCCAGCCACCCGGAAGGATGGCCTAAGTCATTGAATCGCCGGCAGACATCGGTTGACGCGGGAGAGGCGGCCGGGTAGAATTTCCGCCCTTTCGTGGGGCGGTGCGGCCGCCCGGCAATGGAGAACCAAGGCATGTACGCGGTAATCGAGACAGGCGGCAAGCAGTACCGGGTCACCGAGGGCCAGCGCATCCGGGTCGAGAAGATCGACGCCGAGGAAGGGGCCAGCGTGGAGCTGGACAAGGTCCTCATGGTGGGCGAGGGTGAGCAGGTCCAGGTGGGCACCCCCTACGT
This sequence comes from Chromatiales bacterium, assembly GCA_027021685.1. GTDB lineage: Bacteria > Pseudomonadota > Gammaproteobacteria > CAMYNG01 > CAMYNG01 > JALUTW01. The sequence goes on from JALUTW010000450.1 coordinate 1,446, forward strand.
GGCGGGGAGCAAGGTGACCGCCACCGTGCGCCGGCAGGGCCGGGGGCCCAAGATCCGCATCATCAAGTTCCGCCGGCGCAAGCACTCGCGCAAGACCCAGGGGCATCGCCAGCCCTACACGGAGCTTGAGATCACCGGCATCCAGGCCGGCTGACGGATTCAACCGGGAGTATTCGAGAGATGGCACACAAGAAGGCAGGCGGCAGCACCCGCAACGGTCGCGACTCCATTTCCAAGCGCCTGGGCGTGAAGCGCTTCGGCGGCGAGATGGTGCGTGCCGGCAACATCATCGTGCGCCAGCGGGGCACCCGTTTCCACCCCGGCGTCAACGTGGGCCTGGGCCACGACCACACCCTGTTCGCCAAGGCCGACGGCAAGGTGGTGTTCGAGACCAAGGGTCCCAGGAAGCGCAAGTTCGTGAGCGTGGTGCCGGCCTGAGCCGGGCGCGCACGCGGGCGGCGAGGACCCCGTCCCCCGTGGCGGGGTCTTTTCGTTTCCGGACCCGGAAACGGGCGGCCGGTGGAGGTCCGGCCGCCTGACGGCGTGCGGTCGGGCCGTCCCGGCGCCGCCGGGCTGCGGGACTCCCGGTTCCCGAACACCGTGCACGAGCGTTGCACAGCATGAAGTTTGTCGATGAAGCCACCATTCGCGTCGAGGCCGGCAAGGGCGGCGCCGGCTGCGTGAGCTTCCGGCGCGAGAAGTTCATCCCCAGGGGCGGGCCCGACGGCGGCGACGGCGGCGACGGCGGCAGCGTCTGGCTGGAGGGTGACGCCAATCTCAATACCCTGGCCGACTTCCGCTACACCCGGCGGTTCAGGGCCGAGAACGGCCAGCCGGGACAGGGTGGCAACCGCACCGGCAAGAGCGGCGCCGATCTCGTCGTCAGGGTGCCCCTGGGGACCGTGGTGTTCGACGCCGACACCGGCGAGGAGATGGGCGAGATCACCCGGCCCGGCCAGCGGCTGCTGGTGGCCCGGGGCGGTTTCCATGGCATCGGCAACGCCCGCTACAAGAGCAGCACCAACCGTGCCCCGCGCCAGTCCACGCCCGGAACGCCCGGCGAGGCCCGCACCCTGCGCCTGGAGCTGCGGGTGCTGGCCGACGTGGGGCTGGTGGGCCTGCCCAACGCCGGCAAGTCCACGTTCATCCGTGCCGTGTCCGCCGCCCGGCCCAAGGTGGCGGACTATCCCTTCACCACCCTGCATCCCAACCTGGGGGTGGTGAGCGTGGAGCCCCACCGCAGTTTCGTGGTGGCGGACATCCCGGGCCTCATCGAAGGGGCGGCCGAGGGCGCCGGGCTGGGCGTCCGCTTCCTGCGCCACCTGGCGCGCACCCGCCTCCTGTTGCACCTGGTGGACGTGGCGCCCGCCGACGGCAGCGATCCGGTGGAGGCGGTGCGGGCCATCGAGCGCGAGCTGGCCCGGTTCAGCCCGGAGCTGGCGGCGCGCGAGCGCTGGCTGGTGCTCAACAAGATCGATCTGCTGCCGCCGGACGAGCGGGCCGCGCGCTGCGAGGACATCGTCCGGCGCCTGGAGTGGGACGGCCCCGTGTTCCGCATCTCGGCCGTCACCGGCGAAGGCACCCGCGAGCTGGTGGGGCGCATCATGGACCGGCTGGAGGAGCGGGCCGCGGAGGAGGCGGCCGGCGCCTGAGCCGGCACTTGCACCGGCAGGCGGGGGCATGGAGACTCGGGGCATGGCGGAAGAGGCGTATCGCACTCGGCTCAGGGCGGCGGGCCGCTGGGTGGTGAAAATCGGCAGCGCACTGGTCACCGACGACGGCGTGGGCCTGGACCGCGACGGCATCGCCCGCTGGAGCGCGGAGATGGCCCGCCTGCGCGAGGCCGGCGTGGAGCTGGTGCTGGTGTCCTCGGGTGCGGTGGCCGCGGGCATGGCCCGCCTGGGCCTGCGCGAGCGGCCCCACGAGCTCTACCGCCTGCAGGCCGCCGCCGCCGTGGGCCAGATGGGCCTCATCGAGGCCTGGGAGTCGGCCTTTCAGCGCTTCGGCCTGCACACCGCCCAGGTGTTGCTGACCCATGAAGACCTGTCCGACCGGCGGCGCTATCTCAATGCCCGCAGCACCCTGCGCGCCCTGCTGGACTATGGCGTGGTGCCCGTGGTCAACGAGAACGACACCGTGGTCACCGACGAGATCCGCTTCGGCGACAACGACACCCTGGCGGCGCTGGTGGCCAACCTGGTGGAGGCGGACCTGATGGTGGTGCTCACCGACCAGGCCGGGCTCTACGAGCGCGATCCCCGCCTGGACCCCGGCGCCCCCCTGGTGCACGAGGCCGCCGCCGGCGATCCCGCCCTGGACGCCATGGCCGGGTCGGCGGGCGGGGCCCTGGGCCGGGGCGGCATGCGCACCAAGCTGCGCGCCGCCCGCCTGGCGGCGCGTTCCGGCACCGCCACCGTCATCGCCTCCGGCCGCGAGGACGGGGTGCTGGCGGCCATCCGCGACGGCCGCCGCACGGGCACCCTGCTGGTGCCGGACCAGGCGCCCCTGTCGGCGCGCAAGCAGTGGCTGGCCGGCCATCTCAAGCTGGCCGGCAGCCTGGTCATCGACGAGGGGGCGGTGCGGGCGGTGGTGGAGGGCGGCCGCTCCCTGCTGCCGGTGGGGGTCCGGGAGGTGCGCGGGGAGTTCCAGCGCGGCGAGGTGGTGGCCTGCGTGGATGCCTCCGGACGCGAGGTGGCCCGCGGCCTGGTCAACTACGGTGCCGGCGAGGTGCGGCGCATCATGGGCCAGCCCTCGAGCCGGATCGAGTCCATCCTGGGCTACGTGGATGAGCCGGAGCTCATCCACCGGGACAACATGGTGGTCACGGAACCTGGGGGCCGAGGGCCGAGGGCCGAGGGCCGAGGGGGGGAAGACTGAAGCCGCAGGTCCGGATGCAGACCGGCGCCATGGCACGAAAAAGCCGGCCCGAGGCCGGCTTTCGGGCGCGATCCGCCGGACCGGAGCCTACAGCGCCCGGATGCGGGCGTTGAGCCGGCTCTTGTGCCGCGCGGCCTTGTTCTTGTGAATCAGCCCCTTGCCGGCCATGCGGTCGATGACGGGGACCGCGGCCTGGTAGGCGGCCTGGGCGGCCTCGCGGTCGCCGGCGGCCACCGCCTTGAGAACCTTCTTTATATAGGTGCGCATGGTGGCGCGCTGGGAGTGGTTCTGCACCCTGCGCTTCGCCGCCTGACGAGCCCGTTTCCGTGCCTGGGGTGAATTTGCCAAAATGCTCTCTCCGTACCGGTCAGGGTTTCCGGGGGCGCGTATCATGCGGTTTTCACGTCCTTTTGTCAACGCCGCGGCCCGCATCCCGGTACCCTGGGGAGGGCTTCGGCCCGAGTCTCGGCACTCATAAACCACAACAATAAAATGGAATTGAATCCCGTCCCTGTCCCGCCTCCCGCCGGCCTTCCGGGGCGTCCCTGATGGGTCTGCTGCGCTCCACCGCCGTGGTGGGCGGGATGACCCTGGTCTCGCGCGTCACGGGCTTCCTGCGCGACGTGGTGTTCGCGGTGGTGTTCGGGGCCGGGGCCGGCACCGACGCCTTCTTCGTCGCCTTCAAGGTGCCCAACTTCCTCCGCCGGCTGTTCGCCGAGGGGGCCTTCGCCCAGGCCTTCGTGCCGGTACTGGCCGAGTACAAGGCCCGCCGGGCCCGGGACGAGGTACGCGAGCTGCTGGCCCGCACCGCCGGCACCCTGGCCGTGGTGCTGTTCGGCCTCACGGTGGTGGCGGTGGCGGCCAGCCCGGTGCTGGTGATGGTCTTCGCCCCGGGCTTCCTGGCCGATGCCGGCAAGTTCGATCTCACCGCGGCCATGCTGCGCCTGACCTTCCCCTACCTGCTGTTCATCGCGCTCACCGCCCTGGCCGGCTCGGTGCTCAACACCTTCGGCCGCTTTGCCATTCCGGCCGTGACCCCGGTGCTGCTCAACCTGTGCCTCATCGCGGCCGCCCTGTGGCTGGCGCCGCGCATGGCCGAGCCGGTGACGGCCCTGGCCTGGGGGGTGTTCGCCGCGGGCATCGCCCAGCTCCTGTTCCAGCTCCCCGCCCTCAGGCGCGAGGGCCTGCTGGTGGTCCCGCGCTGGGGCTGGCGCCACCCCGGGGTGCAGAAGGTGGTGCGGCTCATGCTCCCGGCCCTGTTCGGCTCCTCGGTGATGCAGGTGAATCTCCTGTTCGACACCCTCATCGCCTCGTTCCTGGTCTCGGGCTCGGTGACCTGGCTGTTCTTCGCCGACCGCATGGTGGAGTTTCCGCTGGGGGTGTTCGGTATCGCCCTGGCCACCGTGATCCTGCCCAGCCTGTCGCAGGAGCACGCGGCCGAGAACCCGGAGGCGTTTTCCCGCACCCTGGACTGGGCCCTGCGCTGGGTGCTGGTCATCGGCCTGCCGGCGGCCCTGGCCCTGGTGGTGCTGGCGGGGCCCATCATCACCACCCTGTTCCAGTACGGGGCCTTCGGGCCCTGGGACGCGGCCATGGCCGCGGTGGCGCTCATGGCCTACGGCTTCGGGCTGCTGGGGTTCATCCTGGTCAAGGTCCTGGCCCCGGGCTACTACGCGCGCCAGGACACCCGCACGCCGGTGCGGGTGGGGCTCATCGCCATGGGAGCCAACATGGGCGCCAACGTGGCCTTCGTGGGGGCCATGCTGTGGGCGGGCCTGCCCGGGGCCCACGCCGGCCTGGCCCTGGCCACCACCGCCTCGGCGTTTCTCAACGCGGGGCTGTTGTGGCGCGGCCTGCGCCGGGCCGGGGTGTACGTGCCCGGGCCCGGGTGGCGGCGCCTGGCGGCGCAGGTGGCGG
>JALUTW010000451.1 GCA_027021685.1 Chromatiales bacterium
AGGGGCTGCTTCAGTGCCGACCTGATGCGGCCGAAGTCGGGGTTGCGGAACGGCTTCCACTCCGTGACCAGGGCCAGGGCGTCGGCCCCCTCCAGGGCATCGTACTGGTGCTCGAACAGGGCCAGGGCGCCGCTGTCCAGCCATTCCCGCGGCAGTTCGCGCCGGGCCACGTCGAGCGCCACCGGGTCGTGGGCCCGCACGTGGGCGCCGGCCTCGATGAGATCCGCGATGATCACCTTCGACGGTGCCTCGCGCATGTCGTCGGTGCCGGGCTTGAAGGCCAGGCCCCAGACGGCGATGGTGCGCCCGGCCAGGTCCCCGCCGAAGTGGGCCTTGATCTTGTCGGCCAGCCGGTGCTTCTGCCGTTCGTTGCGGGCCTCCACCGCCTGCAGCAGGCGGGCGTCGAAGCCGATCTCGTCGGCCATCTGCACCAGGGCCTTGACGTCCTTGGGAAAGCAGGAGCCGCCGTAGCCGCACCCCGGATAGATGAAAGAGTAGCCGATGCGCGAGTCCGAGCCGATACCCAGCCGCACCTGTTCCACGTCCACGCCCAGCTCATCGCACAGGTGGGCGATCTCGTTCATGAAGGAGATCTTGGTGGCCAGCATGGCGTTGGCGGCGTACTTGGTCATCTCGGCATCGCGCACCCCCATGACCAGGGTGCAGTCATGGTTGCGCATGAAGGGCGCGTACAGCCGCCGCATGTGCCCGGCGGCGCGTTCGTTGTCGGCACCGATGACCACCCGGTCGGGGTACATGAAGTCCTCGATGGCGGCACCCTCCTTCAGAAACTCGGGGTTGCTCACCACATCGAACTCGATGTTCATGCCGCGCGCGTCCAGCTCCGCCTGGATCGTGGCCCGCACCTTGTCCGCCGTGCCCACCGGCACCGTGGACTTGTTCACCACCACCGTGTAGTGGTCGAGGTGGCGGCCGATCTCCCGCGCCACGGCCAGCACGTACTTCAGGTCCGCCGAGCCGTCCTCGCCCGGCGGCGTCCCCACGGCGATGAACACGAAGTCGGCCCCGGGCAGGGCCTCGGCCAGCGAGGTGGTGAAGTGCAGCCGGCCCTCGGCCGTGTTCTGCTTCACCATCTCCTCCAGCCCGGGTTCGTAGATGGGGATGGTGCCCCCTTTCAGGGCCGCGATCTTGGCCTCGTCCACGTCCACGCAGGTGACGTCGCAGCCCATCTCGGCGAAGCAGGTGCCGCTCACCAGTCCCACGTAGCCCGTGCCCACCATCACCACTTTCATGCCGTCGGCTCCTCGAATCTCTGGTAGGGTTTTATGCCTGCGACACGTGGAGGCCGTCCGCAGTCGTACCCGGAGCGGCAGTGCCCGGTGTGGCGGTCTCCGCCAGCGCGGCCAGCACCGCCTGGGCCACCGCCTGCACGGCGGGCGGCCGGCCGTCGGCGCCGAACACCACCCGGTGGCTGCCCCAGCGGGGGGCGTAGCCCCACGGCGGGGTGGCGAAGAAGATGCCCACCGTGGGCCGCTCCAGGGCGATGCCCAGGTGGCGGATGCCGGTGTCGTTGGACACCAGCAGGCGTGCCCCGCGGATGAGGGCGGCATCGTCGGGGCCCGCGGCCACGCGGACGACATTGGCGGAGCCGGCCACCGGGGCCATGATCTCGTCGGCCACCCGCTGCTCCCAGTCCGCGATGCCGGCCAGCAGCAGGTGATCGTGGTCGGGCAGCTGCACCGCCAGGGTCTGCAGCAGCTGGGAGAAGTGCGCCGGCGGCCAGGATTTCTCGGTGTTGGAAGCGGTGGGAAAGTACACCAGGTAAGGCCGCGGCCGTGCCGGCGGCTGCACGTCCAGTCCGAAGCGCAGGGGCAGGCTGTAGTCGAAGCCGAAGGGATGCAGCTGCTCCAGGTAGGTTTCGGCCTCGAAGCGGTAGGCGGCGCGGGGAATGGCGACGTCGAAGATCATCTTGTGCAGCCAGCGGTACTGGAATCCCACCTTGAACCTGGCCGGGGTCAGCCGCGCCAGGGTCAGGGAGCGGGTGCTGTTGGTGAGGTCGAACAGCAGGTCGTGCGCGCCCAGCGCGCGGTAGGCGGCCAGCGTTTTCAGGGCCCCGGGCCGTTCCTTGCTGCTGGGGGTGACGTGCACCCGGTCCACCAGGTCCTCTGGCACGCCGCGCAGGTAGTGGCTGATGGCGCTGAAGGTGAGGCGGGCGCGGGGAAAGTGCTCGCGCAGGGCCAGCAGGAAGGGGCGCGTGAGCAGCAGGTCGCCCAGGGCGGCGTGCTTGATGACGGCGATGGAGTGCACCTGGCCGGGATCCAGCGCCGCCAGCCGCGCCCGCGCCCGGCGCCCGACCCAGGTGCCGCGTTCAGCCCACAGGCGCATGGCACACCCGGGCCGCGTTGCCGTACCGCGGCCGGCTCATGGTTTCGCGGTCCCGCCGCGGTAGTCGGCGTAGGACTTCTCTTCCACCAGGTCCGAGCCCAGCCTGAGGTTGAGCTCGCGCTTGATCGCCGCCCGCTCGTCGTTGGTGATGTAGACCGACCGCGCCAGGGCGATGAACTCGGCGTCGAATTCCCCCGCCGCCTCCTTGAGGCGGATGCGGTCCTCGATCTCCCACAGCTTTTCGTTGACCGCCTTGAGCCGGCCCAGCTCGCTGCCCACGTCCGTGTCCGCGAAGGGCGAGGCTGCCCAGGTCTGTTCCAGCACTGCCAGCTCGCGGCGTACATTGGCCAGCTTGTCCGGGTCGCTCATGCGCTCGGACTTGATCTGAAGAATGGTCAGCTTGTCGAGGAACTCGCCGACGGAGACTGGAGTGGTGATGTTCATGCGCTGGTGTCGAGAGGGCGAAGCGCGCCGGGCGCGATGATAGCACAGCCCGCGTCAGGAGGCCGCGTGCCCGGCCAGGAGCCGGTCCAGGGTGGCGATGACCTCGTCGGCGGTGATGCGGGCCATGGTGCCCGGCGCCCGGACCCGGATGCCCCAGGGCAGCCGGTCCACCGGGCGGCCGTGGACTGCTTCCACGGCCTCGGCGTAGCGGCTCACCACGTACTCGCCCCACAGGTAGGGGCGGGCGCGGTCGGGGTTGGTGGCGGCATAGAGGCCGATGACCGGCGTACCCACGGCATTGGCCAGGTGGGCCGGGCCCGAGTCCGGAGCCAGGACCACCCGGGCCCGGGCCAGCAGTGCGGCGAGCTGCTTGAGGTCGGTGCGTCCCACCAGGTTGGTCACCGGCACCCGGGCGCGGGCGGCGATGGCCTGTCCGTATTCCCGTTCCAGGGCCGAGGGGCCGCCGGTCACCAGCACCTGCAGGCCGTGGGCCAGCACCGCGTGCTCGGCCACCTGCACGTAGCCCTCCACGGTCCAGTTGCGGTAGGCCATGGAGGAGCACGGGCTGATCACCAGCGCCGGCTGGCCTTCGCGGATGTACCGCCGGGCGAAGTCCCGCGCCGCTTCCGGCAGCGGAATGTCCCAGCGCAGCACCGGTTCATCGATGCCCAGGGCCCGGGCGAAGGCGAGGAAGGTTTCCAGCACGTGCTGGCCGGCGGCGGCGGGGGCGTGGTGGCGCGCGAACAGCCATTGCAGATCCTTGGCGTAACCGCGCGGGAAGGCGATGCGCGAGCGGGCCGGCACCGCCAGGCTGACAAGGCTGGCGCGCAGGGCCGTCTGCATGTGCAGCAGCACGTCGAAGCGCCGTCCCCGCAGGCGCCGGCGCAGGTCCCGGAACGCGGCGCGGCCGTGTCTCTTGTCGAAGGTGATAAACTCCACGCCCTCGATGTCGCCCACCAGCGTGTGCTCCAGCGCGCCGATGACCCACGTGATGCGGGTGTCCGGCCAGCGGGCCTGGAGGGTGCGCAGCAGGGGCAGGGTGTTGCACACGTCGCCCAGCGCCGACAGGCGCAGGAGGCACAGGGACCGGGGCGGCTCGGCGAGAGGGAGTGGCATAGCGGAGATGAAGACGGCATGGGCCCGGCGCGGGCCGGCGTACATCCTATATGATGCCGACCTGCTTGCAAACGCCGATGCGGCGCGGTTCGATGCGCCGGGCACGCGCCTGGCCGGCGGGCGCGGGGCGGTCTGCGTCGCACACTGGGACGGGCTGCAGGTGGTGGTGCGCCACTACCGGCGCGGCGGCCTGCCGGCGCGGCTGGTGAGGGACAGTTATCTCTGGACCGGCCTGCACCGCAGCCGGGCCTGGCGCGAGTGGCACCTGCTGGCCGCCATGTACGGGGCTGGGTTGCCGGTGCCGCGGCCAGTGGCGGCGCGCATCGTGCGCCGCGGGCTCGTGTGGCGGGCCGACATCGCCACGCTCCTCATCCCCGGTGCCCGCACCCTGGCGGACGTGCTGGCCCGGGCGCCGCTGGAACCGGCGCGCTGGCATGCCCTGGGCGCGGTCCTGCGGCGGTTTCACACCGCCGGCTTCTGCCATGCCGATCTCAATGCGCAGAACGTCCTGGCGGACGACGAGGGCCGCTGGTGGCTGGTGGACTTCGATCGCGGCCGTCGGCGCCTGCCGGCACCGGGCTGGCAGCAGGCCAACCTCGGGCGGCTGCGCCGTTCCCTGGACAAGCACCGCGCCGCCGCGCCCGGGTTTCACTTCGGCGAGGAGGACTGGCGCGCACTCGTGGCCGGCTACGGGGCCGGCGGCTGAAACACCCGGGGCAGGAGCGTCTCCAGGGCGTCGGCATAGCGGGCGGCCACGCCTCCCAGCTCCGCGGTGGCGCGCCTGCCCCGCCCGCCCATGAGGGCGGCCAGGCCAGGGTCGGCCAGCAGCCTGTCCAGGGCGCCGCCGAGGCCGGCGGCATCCGCCTGCAGGGCGGCCCCGGCCTCCAGCAGCAGCGCCGCCTCCTCGGCGAAGTTGTCCATGTGCGGGCCGAAGATCACCGCCTTGCCCGCCTGGGCCGGCTCCAGCACGTTGTGCCCGCCGAAGGGTCCGAAGCCGCCGCCCATGATCACGAACTCCGCCCCGGCGATGAACGATTCCAGCTCGCCCAGGGTGTCGGCCAGGTAGATGCGGGTACCGGGGCCCGCCTCCTCGCCCCGGCTGCGCACCGCCAGCACGTCGCGCCACGGGGCCAGGTCGCGCAGGATCTCTCCCAGCCGCCGGGGATGGCGGGGGGCGATGACCAGGAGCCGGCCGCCGGTGTCCCGTGCCATCCACTGCTCCGCCACCAGGCGTTCCTCGCCGGGGCGGGTGGAGGCGGCCAGCACGTAGGGGCGCGGGGCGGCGAAGGGCACGGCCGGCCGCGGCCGGCGGGACAGCTTGAGGTTGCCCAGCACCTGCATGTGCTCGGCCGGGAAGGACAGCTTGCGGAAGCCGGCCCGGTCGGCCTCCGAGCGGGCCAGCACCGCGTAGACCGCTTCCAGGGCCCGGGCCAGCAGCAGGCGCACGAAGCGCGGGGCCTCGAGGGAGCGCGGCGACAGGCGGCCGTTGACCATCACCACGGGCACCCCGCGCCAGCGGCAGTGGAGAAACAGGTTGGGCCAGATCTCGGTCTCCACCACCAGCAGGCAGCGGGGGCGCAGGGTGTCCACGAACCGGCGCACGGCCGGGTTGTAGTCCAGCGGCAGCCAGGCCGTGCGCGCCGCCTCCGGCAGCACGGCGCGGGCCCGCTCGCGCCCGGTGGGGGTGGCGGTGGTGAGCACCAGGTGGAGCCCCGGGTGCCGCCGCAGCAGCTCCTCCACCAGCGGCTGGACCGCGTTGACCTCGCCCACCGAGGCGGCGTGGATCCAGACCTCGCAGGGCGGGGCCGGCGGGCGCGCCAGGCCCAGGCGTGCCGGCAGGTAGCCCGGGCTGCGGGCGCGCAGCGCCTGCCAGGCGGTGAGGGCAGCCAGGGGCAGGGCGGCGGCGGCCAGGGCCAGGCTGTAGCGCCTGAGGCGGGAATCGCGGCGCGGGGGGTAGAACTCGGCCTCGCCGCGGGGCCGGGTCTTGAAGCGGCGGTGGCCCCACAGGTACTGGTCGGGCGTGCGCCGCACCTGCGCCTCGATGGCCCGGTTCACCGCCGCGGCATCGGCCGCCTCGTCGCCGGAAGGGAAGTTCTCCAGCGGCGGGCCGATGCGCACGAGGTAGCCCCGGGTGCCCGGCAGCCGCTCGCTGTAGAGGGGCAGCACCGGGGCGCCGGAGCGGGCGGCCAGCCGCGCGGTGAGGGTGAGGGTGGCCGCGGGCACGCCCATGAACGGGGCCATGACCGACTGGGCGAGGCCGAAGTCCTGGTCCGGCGCGTACCACACCACCTGGTTCTCGC
>JALUTW010000452.1 GCA_027021685.1 Chromatiales bacterium
ACGGAGGTCAGAGCGGGTGCAGGAGCGGCCCCCATTCAGAGGACAGATGGCAGAGGACAGAGGTCAGAACAGGTGTAGGAGCGGCCCCCATTCAGAGGACAGATGGCAGAAGACAGAGGTCAGAACAGGTGTAGGAGCGGCCCCCGGCCGCGATGAAGATTCCGCCGTAGGTGATGTAAACGCAGAGATCGCAGAGACGCAGAGGACGCGGAGATTCTTGTTGGATTGAAATTGGCTCAGCCGTGTAGGATGGGATGGCGATACCTTCATGCCATCTGTCCAGAGAATGGAGGACGCGCAGGATGTTATGGCAAACGCATGCTGTATGCAAAGGTTGATGTGCAAGCCTCGGCAACACCGCCTCGACGTGAAAAACAGTTTCCTCTCTGCGTCCTCTGCGTCTCTGCGCGCTCTGCGTTCATATCATGCAGCGGTTTCCAAGCCAAAGCGGCTGGGGTTCCGGGCCTAGGCACCCAGCACGTACCGCCCGCCGCTGGCGACGGTGATCACCAGCAGGCCGAGAATGAGGTTCAGCCCCACCAGCCGCCGGATCTGTCCCAGGGCCTTGCCGCCCGCCGGCCAGTCCTCCGCCGCCACCGCCCGCCTCAGGCGCGCGAAGGGCGCGAAGTACACGTGCAGGTAAACGAGGATCATCAGGGTGCCCACGCCGTTCATGACGTGGACGTAAAGTGGCGCCGTCTCTAGGCCGCCGAAGCGGGCCGGGGACAGGATCATCCACCACCCGGTGGCCGGCAGCAATACCACCGCCGCCCACACCCAGGGGAAGAAGCGGCGGAAGACCGCCACCCACAGGGTCAGGCGCGGCGGCGGCTCCAGCACCTCCACCGCAGCGGGGCGCAGGGCCAGGTAGGCGAAGAACATCCCGCCCACCCAGACGACGGCGGACAACAGGTGCAGGGTGAGGGCAGTGGCGAGCATGGCGGATCTCCCGTGGTTCAGCGTTTCTTCTTCAGCACGCCGGGGGCGTTGGCGCGAAGCCAGGTGCGCACGTGGCGCACCAGGGTTTCCTCCATCCCGGCGAAGAAGTGATCGGCGCCGGGCACCCGGCGCTGGCCGTACTTGCCGTTGCCGGCGCGGCGGGCGGCGGCGGCCCGGGCCGGGGCCGAGGCGAGCACGGCGTCCAGGTCGTTCTCGCCGTAGAGATCCAGCACCGGAATGCGGATCTTCTCCAGTGCCCGCACGCTGCTCATCTCCGGTGTCGTGGTGACGTTGCTCATGCCGATGGCGACGAACGCCGCCACACCGCTGCGCGGCTCGGCGGCCAGGAACGAGGCCGCCATGGATGCGCCCAGGCTGTGGGCGACGACGGCGATGTTCTCGATGTTCTGCCTGCGCAGGAAGGCGACGGCTGCCTTCAGGCGCGGGGCCGCTTCTTTCCAGACCGGCGCGTAGTCCTCCACCTTGGCCTCGTTGGGCAGCACCGGCATCTGGATGGACAGGGTGGCCCAGCCGTGCTCCGGCAGCGCGGTGCGCAGCGGATGAATGACGTCGGGCCAGTCGGGATGCACGCCCATGCCGTGGACCAGGACGATCCCCCCGTGGACGGGTGCCGACTCCGCCTCGGTCCAGATCCCCAGGAAGCGGTGGCCCCCGGCCTCGAGCCACACCGCCTCGCCGGTGATGAGGGCGTCCACGATCTGGTCCGCCCAGCGCTTTTCCTTCGCGGCGTCGGTGGCGCCCGCGGGCGTCAGCCACAACATGCCGAAAATCAATAAGATAGCGGGAAGTCGTGGAATCATGGCGGCGCTCTCCCCCGATGACGGACGCCCCGATTATAGCGCCGCGGCAGGCCCCGGCGGCAGCGGCGGCGGGCTGCAAAAGGCCGCGCATTGGGGTAGAGTGTGCGGCTCGACTTTTTCCGGGTCCGCCGCGGCGGGCGAATGGCAACGGTATTCTCGCAAGTTCTACAGGGGGATCGACATGGCCAGGCAGAGTGATCTCATCGCGCCCTCCATCCTTTCCGCCGACTTCGCGCGGCTGGGCGAGGAGGTGGACCAGGTGCTGGCGGCGGGCGCCGACATCGTCCACTTCGACGTCATGGACAACCACTACGTGCCCAATCTCACCATCGGGCCGCTGGTGTGCGAGGCCCTGCGCAAGCACGGCGTGGAGGCCCCCATCGACGTCCACCTCATGGTCAAGCCGGTGGACCGCATCATCCCGGATTTCGCCCGGGCCGGGGCCAGCTACATCACCTTCCATCCCGAGGCCTCCGAGCACATCGATCGCACCCTGCAGCTCATCCGTGATCAGGGCTGCAAGTCGGGCCTGGTGTTCAACCCGGCGACGCCGCTGGACTACCTCACCTACGTGCTGGACAAGGTGGACATGGTGCTGCTCATGTCGGTCAACCCCGGCTTCGGCGGCCAGAGCTTCATTCCCTCGGCCCTGGACAAGCTGCGCGAGGCGCGCCGCATCATCGACGAGAGCGGGCGCGACATCCGGCTGGAGATCGACGGCGGGGTCAAGGTGAACAACATCCGCGAGATCAAGGAGGCGGGGGCCGACACCTTCGTCGCCGGCTCGGCCATCTTCGGCGCCGGGCAGGACGCCGATCCCAACCGTTACGACACGGTCATCGGGGAGATGCGCGCGGAACTGGCCAGGGCGGCGGTGTGACCATGGCCGGCCCGGACCTGGTCAGGCCCGAGATGATCCTCATCGATCTCGACGGCACGCTGGTGGACAGCGTGCCGGACCTGGCCTACTGCGTGGACGAGATGATGAAGCATCTCGGCCTGCCGCCGCGGGGCGAGGCCGCGGTGCGCAACTGGGTGGGCAACGGCGTGGAGCGCCTGGTGCGCCGGGCGCTCACCGGCGAGCTGGACGGCGAGCCCGACGAGGAACTGTTCCAGCGGGCCTACCCGGTGTTCCTGGAACTCTACGCGGAGAATACCTCCAGGCGCTCGCGCCTGTACCCCGGGGTGCGCGAGGGACTGGAGGCGCTCCGGGCCCGCGGCTACCCGCTGGGCTGCGTCACCAACAAGGCCATGCAGTTCACCGATCCCCTGCTGGCCGACCTGGGGATCCGGGATTTCTTCGGCATCGTCATCGCCGGCGACACCCTGCCGCGCAAGAAGCCGGACCCCCTGCCCCTGATGCACGCCTCGGAGTTCTTCGGCAGCCGGCCCTGCGCCTCCCTCATGGTGGGCGACTCGGTGAGCGACGTGAAGGCGGCCCGGGCCGCCGGCTTCCGCGTCGTCTGCGTCTCCTACGGCTATAACCACGGCCGGGACATCCGCGAGGCCCGGCCCGACGTGGTCATCGACTCCCTGGCCGAGCTGCCGCCGCTGCTGGATGCGGCCGGGGCGGTTGCCTGAAGCATAAAATGCCCCCATAATCGGGATCATCGAGAGACCCGCCCCGTCATGAACCTGGAGAGACAGACCGGATTCCGCCCCTGGCGATGGTGCCGCTGAAAGGCCGCCCGTTGCGGGGAACCGTATTGTCTGTCGTTCGACTCCAGGGGATGATCCATGAAACAGCAGGATTTCGCGGCGCTGGCCGCGCAGGGATACCAGCGTATACCCGTGGTCCGCGAGGTGCTCGCGGATCTGGACACACCACTTAGCGCCTACCTCAAGCTGGCCGCCGGGCCCGGCGCCTACCTGTTCGAATCGGTCCAGGGCGGCGAGAAGTGGGGCCGCTACTCCATCATCGGCCTGCCCTGCCGCGAGCGCATTGAGGTGCGTGGCCGCGAGGTGCGGCACCTGCGCGGCGGCGAGGTGCTGGCGGAGGAGACGGTGCCTGACCCCCTGGCCTGGATCGAATCCTTCCACGCCGCGCGCCGCGCTCCCGAGGCCCCGGGCCTGCCCCGATTCACCGGCGGCCTGGTGGGCTACTTCGGCTACGACACCGTGCGCTACATCGAGCCGCGCCTGGGGGAGTGTCCCAACCCGGACCCGCTGGGCGTGCCCGACATCCTGCTGCTGGTGTCCGACGAGGTGGCGGTGTTCGACAACCTGCGCGGGCGCATCTACCTGGTGGTGCACGCCGATGCCGGGACGCCGGGGTCGCGCGAGGCGGCCGAGGCGCGGCTCGACGAGCTGGCTGCGCGGCTGCGCCGGCCCCTGGTTCCGCCCCCGGCGCCGGCGGGCGGTGCGGCGGTGGCCGAGGGCGACTTCGTCTCCGGCTTCACCCGCGAGGGGTTCGAGGCGGCGGTGGAGCGGGCGCGGCGCTATATCGTCGACGGTGACGTCATGCAGGTGGTCCTGTCGCAGCGGCTGTCCATTCCCTTCCGGGCCCGGCCGCTGGATCTCTACCGCGCCCTGCGCAGCCTGAACCCCTCGCCCTACCTCTATTACCTGGACCTGGGCGACCTGCACATCGTGGGCTCCTCGCCCGAGATCCTGGTTCACCTGGAGGACGGGCAGGTGACGGTGCGGCCCATCGCCGGCACCCGGCCCCGCGGCGCCACCGAGGCCGAGGACCGGGCCCTGGAACAGGACCTGCTGGCCGATCCCAAGGAGCGCGCCGAGCACCTCATGCTCATCGACCTGGGCCGCAACGACATCGGCCGCATCAGCGAAACGGGCAGCGTGCGGGTGACGGAGAAGATGGTCATCGAGCGCTACTCCCACGTCATGCACATCGTCTCCAACGTCACCGGCCGCCTCGCCCCGGGGCGCACGCCCATGGACGCCCTGCGGGCCACGTTTCCCGCCGGCACCCTGTCCGGGGCGCCCAAGATCCGGGCCATGGAGATCATCGACGAGCTGGAACCGGTCAAGCGCGGGATTTACGGCGGCGCCGTGGGGTACCTGTCGTGGAGCGGCAACATGGACACCGCCATCGCCATCCGCACCGCGGTGATCAGGGACGGCACCCTCCACGTCCAGGCCGGTGCCGGCATCGTCTACGACTCCGTGCCCGAGCGCGAGTGGGAGGAAACCATGAACAAGGCCCGCGCCGTGTTCCGCGCCGTCCAGCTCGCCAGCGAGGGCCTTGACGGGGCCTAGCCGTTTTCCGACCACGGAGTGCATAACGCAGAGGCCGCAGAGGCGCGGAGACGCAGAGGACAAGGAAAAATATGTAGAACCTATCTCAAAATTCCCCACGGCCGCGCGCCTGGCGATTTTCGGTGGGATCCGACGAGCATGGGTGTACGACAAGACAATGCCGGCATTTTGGGCCACGGAGAGAGGCAGGGGTGAAAATCGCCGGCGCCCCAGGGGGTTGCGAGCCACGCCCACGCCGGCGGCGTTGCGCCGCTGGCCCGTACAATGAGTACTGTGCTGCGCGGCGCGCCTGGCCGGCGCGGCCGTGGACTCACAACGCGACGCGCGCGGAATTCTGAGACAGGTTCTAAAAAACCAATGGCGTGACGATGGGGTGGACCGGACATGGATGTCGATCGTATTACGGCCCGGATCATCAGTGCAGCGATTGAAGTGCATCGCCACCTGGGTCCGGGGTTACTGGAATCCGTTTATCAGGTTTGCCTGTTGAAGGAACTCGAAGTGGCTGGATTGTCATATGAGTCAGAAGTGCCTGTCCATGTGGCATATAAAGGAGAGATGGTCGGGGAAGGGTATCGCATTGATGTGATGGTGGAGAACGAGGTTGTGGTGGAACTCAAGGCAGTCGAGATGCTTCAGGACAAGCACAAAGCGCAATTGTTGACGTACCTCAAGCTGATGGGCAAGCGGGTGGGGCTGCTGATCAATTTCAATGAGGCTGTACTGAAAAATGGTATCAGGCGCGTGGTCAACAATTACTGATATGCTCTGCGTCCTCTGCGCCTCTGCGCCCTCTGCGTTGTTGGGAGGGGTGGATTAATGCTGCTGATGATCGACAACTACGATTCCTTCACCTACAACCTGGTGCAGTATTTCGGAGAACTGGGCCAGGAAGTGCGGGTCTTCCGCAACGACCGCATCACGGTGGAGGAGATGGAGCGGATGGACCCGGACCACATCGTGATCTCGCCCGGGCCCTGCACCCCGGACCAGGCCGGGGTGTCGGTGCAGGCCATCCGCCATTTCGCCGGGCGCAAGCCCATCCTCGGTGTCTGCCTGGGACACCAGAGCATCGGCCAGGCCTTCGGTGGCCGCATCGTTCATGCGCGGGAAGTCATGCACGGCAAGACCTCCCTGATCCATCACCGCGGCGAGGGCGTGTTCCGGGATCTGCCCAATCCGTTCGAGGCAACCCGCTACCATTCCCTGGTCATCGAGCCCGCGAG
>JALUTW010000453.1 GCA_027021685.1 Chromatiales bacterium
CCACCGGTGAACGCCTCGTGGGCCTGCGTCCACCAGCGCCACAGGTAGCGCCGATCCGGAGCCACTGGCAGCGCATCGGGCCCGAGGCGCGAGTACCAGCCCAGCTCACCGGCCGCCACGTTGAGGCGGGTGGCCAGGCACTGGCGCAGCGCCCGCCGGGCGACGCCGCGGGGATGCGAGCGCAGCAGGGCCAGGGCCTCGTCGGCATCCCGAATCACCCTGCCCATGACCGGCACCGGAAACCAGCCAGCGAAGGTGTCCGGGTCCACGTCACCCCGGTCCACGGCAGCCGCCCAGTAGCGGGGCCCCCGCGGGTGGCCGATGGGATCCTCCAGGTCGAACGGCATCCCGTCCGGAATCACGAACACCGGCGTGCTGTAGGTCTGGGGCAGGCCGCCGGGACCGGCATAGGTGAGTTCCACGTAGAATCCACGCCAGCCCTGCGCCGGCGGTTCCACCTGGGCCACGTACACTCCACCGTTGTCGGCCAGCGGCACGGCGGTCCAGGCCGGGCCCAGGGTGTCGAGACGGAAGTCCCGTGCCGCAGGGTTGTCCGCCTGCCACAACCTGGCAACCAGCGCCGGCCGGGAACTGGTCACCACCAGGGAACCACCGTTTTGCGACCACTCGATGTGCGGCCGCGGCGCATGGGCCAGCACGGTGAGATACCAGCTCACCAGGCCGGTGACGGCGTCGTCCACGGGCACCGTGGGCCCGCTCAGGCCATGGTCGGTGTTGGCCACGTAGCGCACCAGGGTCTCGCCCTCGAGGTCATCGAGGTAGAACCGCGCCGAATCCGGCAGGAAGAACTGGTCGCCGGTGGAGTTGATGAGGTACTTGGGCAGGTCCAGCAGGTCACGGTAGCTGTACGGGTCGATGATCCGCAACAGGTCCCGGCCTTCGGGGATCCGCACCCGGCGCACGATGTCGTAGTCCACGTAGTCACCGATGGCCGGCGAGTAGCCGCCGTAGGCCCGGTAGTGGTGCTCGATGCTGGGCGCCAGGTTGAGAAAGTCGATGACACCGGGTGCGATGGCCCGCACGCGGTCATCCACCACGGCGGTGAGCCACGTGGTGGCCCCGCGCTTGGAAAATCCCACCACCACGAAATCACTCACCGTTGCCGCACTCACCCGGGGCACGAAGGCCTGCACCGTGTCCAGGGTGCGGACCACGCTCTTGACCATGGGGAGATAGACCGGCCAGGACCAGTCCAGGGTATCCATGGCCTTGTCCCAGGAGTAGGCCACCAGCGCGTCTTCCGACAATGGTACGGGCGC
>JALUTW010000454.1 GCA_027021685.1 Chromatiales bacterium
AGCAGAGCAGAAGGAGCAGCAGTCCATGCCACCCGATGCGGGCCAGTGTAATCACAGCCGGTGCTTGCCGAATCCGGTTGTGGGAAGAATGTGGCGCTGCATGATCTCCTCGCGATAGACCTTCTCCCGCAACTCCTCCGTCGGCTCCTGCATCCCCGAGTGCGACTTGAGCCAGGGGGTTTGGTTGACGGGGACAAGCTTGCCTTCCTGGAACATGGTTCTGATATGGGGATCTATACCCATAGCTTCCTCGATCCCCGCCCACCCCAGCGCGGGCCTGATCTCCTTGCTCTCGAAGTCCGCCTCCAGCAGGGCCTTGAGCCGCAGCCCCGCCTCCCGGCCGCGCTCTGCCAGCTCCCGCGCCGCCTCCCAGGCCAGCCGGCTCCCTTCCCGCCCCAGCTCCGGAAACAGCTCCTGCACCTGCGGCGGCAGATCGTCCCACGTGGGCAACGCCCCCATCCGCGCCTGCACCCGCCGGTACGCCGCCTCGTACCGCGCCACATTCTCCTCCACGTTCAGCCAGTTGGCCACCCGCGCCGCCAGCGCCCGCGACAACTGCTCCGGCGACCACAACGGCACCAGCCGCCCCTCCACCTCGTCCACCAGCGGCATCCCCAGCAGCACCGCCAGCCGGTACACCGAGGTCCCGGTGAGAATGTTGGGCAGGGCCTCCCCCGCCAGCTCCCGGCGCCCGTCCACACCTTCCGTGAGGTCTTCCACCGCATCCCTCCGGCTGGCCCGCTCCAGCATCCCCGCCAGCGGCTCCGGCACCAGCTCCGGCGCCTCGGCCTGCCCCGGCCCGGTGTGCGGGCCCAGCACGTTGTCCTCCCGCGAGTACAGCACCACAAACCGCCTGGCTCCCGCATGGGCATGCACCAGGGCCCAGTTGCGCATGATGCTGGCATCCGCCCCAGGGTCGTTGGACAGCACCGTGTCCGGCACCGCCGGCTGCCACAGGAACATGTGCTCCACCGCCTTGCCCCACCCGCTGCGGCCCAGGATCTCCAGGGCGATGAGCCCCACACGGTTCCCCAGGGAGTGGGCGATGATGTTCACCCGGATGCCGTGGGCCAGAAGCTGCCCCACCAGCCGCGCCAGCCGCCGCCCGGCCCGCGTCGCCCGCCGCTCGGCCTGGAGGTAGTTGGGCGCAAACACGTCCCCCGACCAGGCCACGTGGATGAGCCGGGTGTAGCCCAGCCAGTCCTCGCCCTCCAGGTCGCGCCCCAGCGCCGCCCGGTTGAGTTCGTATTCCATGCACACGAACCACTTGCAGGCACCG
>JALUTW010000455.1 GCA_027021685.1 Chromatiales bacterium
GGCGCCCTGTGGCGGCTGGGCCAGGGCCGGGACTGGCGGGTGCTGGTGGGCCACGACATCGAAGGGGTGGTGCGCGACGTGCTCGCGCGCCACGGCCTTGACCGGGTGCGCCTCCATCTCAGCCGGGACTACCCGGTGCAGCCGTGGGTGAGCCAGCTCGATGAGACCGACCTGGAATTTCTCCAGCGCCAGCTGGCGCAAAACGGCCTGTTTGCCTACAGCACCTGGGGCGAAGACGGCAGCGAGACCGTGGTCATCAGCGACCACGCCGGGACCTGCCCGTATCTTGCGCGGGGCGCGGTGAAGCTGGTGCCGCCCGGAGGCTTCGGCTGGCCCGGACCGGGGCTGACGGCCGTGGGCCACCGGGCGCGGATGGTCTCGGGCGAGTATGCCGTGGCCGGGGTGGACGGCGACCACACCCGCCTGGAGGCAGGGGCCCCCGGCCGCGCCGCCGGCGCGGCCGGGCGGTGGGAAGCCTTCGGCGGGGCCGGCGACCTCGAGGGGCTCCAGCGCCTGGCCGAGGATGCCGCGGCCGCCGCCGCGGCCCAGGCCCACAGCCTGGTGCTCGAAGGCCACCTGGCCGACCTGGCGGTGGGCCACGTGGTGAGCCTGGCCGGCAGCGGGCGCAAGGACACCGACGGCGACTGGCTCATCATCGCCATCGACCACCGTGCCGACGAGGCCGAAGACGAAGACGAGCCGGCCCTTTTGTACCGCCACGTGGCGGTGGCCATCCCGCGCACGCGGGCCTACCGGCCCCTGGCCCCGCCGCCGCGGGAGCTGCCGCTTCTTGTCAGCGCGCGGATTGAGTCCGACGGGCCCTATGCCAAACTGGACGAAGCCGGGCGCTACCGCATCCGGGCCCTGTTCGATGCCGCCGGGCGCGCCCACGGCGAGGCCAGCCCGCCGGTGGGGCGCATGAGCCCCCATGCCGGCCCGCCCTCGCAAGACGGCCTGCCCACCGGCCACCACGCCCCGCTGCCCGACGGGGCCGAAATCCTCATCAGCCCCCTGGCCCACGAACCCGACCGGTTCATGATTGTGGGCGGGCTGTATGACGGCAGCAGGGTCTCCCCCGTGACCTCTGCCAACCGCAGCCAGCACATTTATCGCACCGGCGCCGGGCACACCCTGCTCATGGACGACGACAAGAACGCCCCCGTCATCCGCCTGCACACCGACGGCGAATACGCCATCCTCGTCCTGGATGCCTCGGCCCACGCCCGGGTGATGCTGGCCGCCGAGCAGGGCAGCCTGCTGCAGCGCGCCGGTGGGCCCC
>JALUTW010000456.1 GCA_027021685.1 Chromatiales bacterium
ACAGCGCCCTCATCGTGCGCGGCGTGGAGGGAGGCATCATCCCCTCCCTGCAACAGCCGGCCAAGGTGTGGTATTACCATGACCGGGGCGAGGAACAGGCGCTGGACATCGATCCCGCGGACCTGGACATCCGGCGCGACACCCGCGCGGTGCCCCTGCCGTCGGACCTGCCGCCGGCGCCCCAGGGCGATTCCATCGCCGCCACCATCGACAGCGACGCGGCCGCGGCGGTGGCGGCCGACAACGGGCTGGCCGCCCTCGCCGGCGAGGACGGCCCCGCCCGCGACGAACTCGTCTACGGTGCGGCCCTGGTGCTCCATCACCTGGGCCGCGCCGCCAGCCTCCGGGAAGCCGCGGACATGGCCCGCCGGGTCATCGATTCTGGGGCCGCGCGCGAGCGCTTCGAGGCGGGCAGGAACACCTGAACCCAACGCAATCGTCGACGATCTTGCTGCAAGAGGAGAAACGAGTCATGAACCAGACCTACTACGAGACCGTGACCAAGATGGAACAGGCCGGCGTGGATCCCGAGTACATCGTGGGCTGGCAGTGCGGTTACCTGCTCAACCCCAAGCGCGAGGAGCAGCGCATCACCGAGGCCTACGAGGCCGGCTACGCCGACGGTCAGGCCAAGAAGACCGACGGCTTCAGCAACTGGATCAAGAAGTAACGGCGCCCGTCCGGGTGCTGGAAAGGCCCCGCACCGTCAGCCGGCGGTGGCGGGGTTTTTCGTCTCCGGCACCAGGCTGCGCAGGGCCTTCTTGAGCGCGCGGATGGATTCCGGTCCCTCCACCTGCATCACGTGGTCCAGGATCCACTTGTTGTCCCTGGGCCCCATGCGCGCCGCCACGCGATCGGCGAACACCCGCAGGTAGCTGAAGGACGGCTCGCCGTCGGTGAAGGGATACTCCACGTACTCGTTGGAGATCTCGTTGATCAGATCGATGATGCCGCCGGCGTACTCCTCCGCCCCGCGCGTGTCCCGCGCATTGTCGCGGACGATGCGGTCCACGTGGCGGGCGAAGGCAGTGATGAGCCCGGACCGGTCCTGGTCCGACACCCGGCCGTACACCAGCCGGTCGGTGGAATGGAGCAGGAAGACGAGGAACTCCACGATGATGTCCAGGCGCTGCTTCTGGGTGTCAGTCTGGAACCCGTCGTTCTCCAGCTCCAGCAGCGCCGCGGTGGCGATGCGCCAGGCGTTGAACGCCAGGGCGCTGCCCACCTGATCGAAATCACGGGGCTGGTCCTTCTGGTTCCACTTGGTCCGG
>JALUTW010000457.1 GCA_027021685.1 Chromatiales bacterium
CCCGCGGCGGGAACTCCGTGGATACTGCTACAATTGCGGCCAAGTGTAACCCAGCCGCCGCCCGGGGCGGCCGCCGGCCCAGCGGACAACGACGCGGCACATGATCGACGAGGAACAGGAGGCCATCCGCCGGCGCCTGCACGCGCTGCGCATGGAGCATCGCGACCTGGACGAGGTGATCAGCCGCCTGGCGGAAAGCCCGCTGGTGGATCAGCTGCAGCTGCGGCGGCTGAAGAAAAAGAAGCTGGCGCTGAAGGACACCATCGCCCGCCTGGAGAGCCGGCTCATTCCGGACCTGGATGCCTGAGAGCCGCCTGCTGTTCCCCGTCCCCCGGATTCAGCGTGGAAACCTGCTGGCGTAACGCTGGATCCATTCCAGTGCCGCCTCCTGGGGACTGAGTTCGCGCCCCTCCTCTTCCCGCACCCGCCGGCGGTACTGCTCGATGTGGCACAACTGCTCCACCATGCGCGCCCGGTAGCCCGCATCCTCCGTCTCGAAGCCCACGCCCACCACCCAGCCGTCGCCTTCCGGCCGGCACCAGACCACCACCGCAGTGGCGGTGAAGGGCGGCCGCACCAGGTCGATGGTGATACGCACCCGGCTGCCCGGGGTCAGCGGCCCGGCGGTGTGGAACGACAGCCCGCCCTCGCTCACGTCGCGCACGGCCCGGGCCGCCGGGGCCGGCGCGCCCGTTACCTGGCATGCGATGGGCACCTCCACCGGGTGGCGGATCCAGCGGCGGGCATCCTCACCGGCCACGATTCACTCCGCCTCGGGCTCCTTGAGCCAGCGCTCCAGCACGTCGATGAGCTTGCGCGCCTGGTCCCGGCTGGAGATGTTGAACTTGGACTTCTGGCGGTACTCGTTGTTGCGCTTCTGGTAGCGGCGGATGGAATACTTGTCGGGCCCGTACTCCTGCTTCTGCCGGTTCCACTCGCGGTAGCGGAAGATGATGGTGGACCAGGCCCCCTTGCTCAGCACTTCCTTGTCCAGTTCCTGGACGAGTTCCACGCCGTCCTCGGTGTAACTGATGGTCAGTTCGTCGACATCGGATGCCATTGTCTTACCTCTTGCTGGCCGCACTGCACTGTCACCGCGGCCGTGTCCGGCCATCGTGCCAGCCGCCGCGCGGGCGTAGAATAACCCATTGGTAGCGCTCCCCGGCAAGGAGGCCCGCTTGACCCTAGCACAACCGCCCGCACCGCCGCTGCGACTGCCGTCGCGGCGCACGCTGTCCCTGGGCCTGCTGGCGGCGGCCGGCTTCTACATCGCCTTCGCCGCGTGGACGGGTGGCGAGACCCTGCGCGCGGCCCTGGCCGCGGTCTCCTGGCACGGGCCGGCCGCCGTGGTGGGGGCCGCCTCGCTCAACTACCTGCTGCGCTTCCTGCGCTGGCAGCACTACCTCCGCCTCTGGGGCCACCGGCTGCCGTGGCGGCTGCACCTGCTCTATTACCTGGCGGGGTTCGCGCTCACCACCACCCCGGGCAAGGCCGGCGAGACGGTGCGCTCCCTCTATCTTCACCGGCACGGCGTGCGCTACAGCCAGTCCCTGGGCGCGTTCTTCGTCGAACGCCTGCTCGACGTGGTGGCGCTCCTGTTTCTCGCCTCCCTCGCGGCCGGCCGGGTGCCCGGCCTCGAGCTGGTGCCGGCGGCCGCGGCCGGCCTCCTGCTGGCGCTGCTGGTGTTCCTCGTCAGCGGCCGCGGGCTGGGTTGGCTGCAGCGGCGGCTGCGGCACGGCGGCCCCTCGCGCCTGCGCCACCTGGCCGCGGGCGCCGTGGCGACGCTGGAGAACGCCCACCGCCTCCTGCGGCCGCCCACCCTGGCGCTGGGCCTGGCCCTGGGCCTGGCGGCCTGGACCGCCCAGGGCCTGGCGTTTCTGTACCTGCTGCACCTGCTGGGGCTCGACCTGGACTGGTCCCGGGGGCTGGGCGGTTACGCCCTGGGGCTTTTGGGCGGCGCCGCCAGCCTCATTCCCGGCGGCATCGGTGCCACCGAGGCGGTGCTGTCGGTCCTGCTGCTGGGATTCGGCGCCGGCAAGGCGGTGGCCCTCACCGCCCCGCTGATCCTGCGCCTGGGCACCCTGTGGTACGCGGTGGCGCTGGGCTTCGTCGCCACTGCGGTGCTGGGCCTCACGGGCCGCGGCATCGCCCTGGACGGCGATCAGAACGATGCGGTGAGCCGCAGGTAGACCTGGTCCTCGCCCCCGGGGTCGAGCCCGCGGGCGAAGCCGGCGGTCAGCCGCAGCGGCAGGTCGTAGAACAGCACGGTCTCGGCGCTGAGCTCCAGCCCGGCGCTGCGGAAATAATCCGGGGGCGAGTTCCCCAGCTCCCAGGCCGCTCCGGCCTCCAGGAACAGCGCCCCGTGCACCCGGTCCAGTCCCGCCGGCGGCGCCATGAAGCCCCGCTCCACCAGGGCCAGGGGAAAGCGGTACTCCAGCCCCGCCAGGGTCATGCGCCGGCCGGTGAGTCCCACGAGGCCCTGGGGATAGCCGCGCAGGGCGTAGGCGCGGCGGTTGAAGGGACTGCCCCCCGCCGGGCCGGCCAGCAGCGGCGGCTGAAAGTGGACGTCGCCCTGCCCGCCCAGCACGAAGCGCCGCGGGGCGTCGGTGCCCCATCCGCCGGTGAGCCGCGCGGCCAGCACGTGCCCGCGGCCCAGATGCACGAACTCGCGCCAGTCCAGGGTATAGACCCGGCCGCGGTAGAGGCTGTCACCCAGGGCATCGCTGTCTTCCGCCACCACCAGCACCTCCCGGCCGAGGCGGCTGATCCCGCGGGGAAAGCGGCGTGTGCCCGTGTACTCCACGGCCACCCCCGCCAGGGTGTCTTCCAGGCGGGCGCCGGAGAACGAGGACGAGGTGAAGGCGGTGCGGGTGACGTTGCGCACCACCCCCGCGTGCAGGACCCAGCGGTCCTCCACCCGCAGCCACGGCCAGGCGGCGGCCAGCTCCAGCTCGTCGTCGAACACGCCGCCGGCGAGCCCCCCGTCCGCGCCGCGGACGAAACGCAGGCTGCGCCGGAAGCCGGCCTTGAGCAGCACCGGCAGGCGGTCATAGTAGTAGTCGATCCCGCCCACCAGCTCGCCCTGCTCCGCCTCCCAGGCCAGGTCCAGGGCGTAGACGTGGCGCGCCAGGGCATCGTAGCCGGAGGTCACGAACCCCGCCTCGGTGCGATCGCCGTCCACCACGAGGGTGGGAAACCACCAGCGCGGCACCAGGCTGGACCAGGGCGCATAGTCGCGCGGCGGCCCGGCGGCCGCCGCCGGCGGCGCCGGGGCCGGCCGGCCGCTGGGCCCTGCCGGCACCCGCACGGGCGTCCCGCCCGCCCGGGCCAGGGACAGGGCGTACACGTCGCGGCCACCGGGGTGGGCGCCGGCGTAGTAGAGCACGCCCTCCTCTTCGGCGAGCACCGGGTGGAAGGCGCCGCCCGCCACGTCGGTGAGGGTCTCCAGGCGGCCGCTGGCCAGATCCAGCCGGCGGATGTTGTAAACCCCGCCGTAGTCGGCGGTGAACAGCAGGGCCCGCCCCCCGTCGGCAAAGCGGGGATGGTTTTCGATGGCGGCATCGCGGGTCAGCGGCTGCCAGCCGCCGCGCACCAGGTCCCAGGCCTCCAGGTTCCAGCCGCCGCCCGGGCGCCACACCGCCACCGCCGCCAGGCGCCCGTCGGGCGAGACGTCCAGGTGGGAGAGCACGGTGCCGTCGTTCCCGGCCCACAGCACCCGCTCCCCGCTGCCGTCGGCCTCCAGCCGCACCAGGGCGCTCTGCCCGCGCTCCCGGCGCACGGCCAGGATCCCGCCGTCCGGCAGCCAGGCGGCGAAGGGATACCCCCCGCAACGGGTCAGCCGCCGCAGCCCCCCGGCCTGGAGCCGGTAGAGGTCATACCGCAGCCCGGCGTTGCGGCACACCTCCGGCTGGACCACGAGCAGGCCGGGGCCGCCGCCGGCCACGCGCGCACCGGGCAGGACCCGGGCCAGGCGCTCGCGGCGGCCGCCGGGGTGCAGGCGCCACAGCACCGGCCAGTCGCGCCGGTCCCAGCCCACGTAGGCGACCCCGCCCCCCGGGACCGGCGCCAGGGGACCGGCATCGTAACCGTCGTGGGTCAGCCGGGTGCCGGCCCGCCCGCCCCGGGCCCGGACGGCCCGCAGCACCCCACCGTGGCGTGCCTCCAGCCACCGGCCGTACTCGGCCCAGAGCTGCGGCAGCTCGCGTCCCAGTACGCCGGCAGCGTTGCTGTTGATGCGGAAGGGGATCAGATTGTCGGAATAGTGCTCCACCAGGCGCCACAGCGCAGCCTGGCCGTAGCGCTCGGCGACGAACTGCATGAAGCCGACACCGTATAAATAGTGGGTGGTTCCGCCGGGCCAGGTGGCCAGGGGCTGGTTCACCTGGCGCAGCGGCTTGAGGCCGCCGGCCAGCTCCAGGCGCATGAGCATGTCGAAATAGCTGCTCTGGCCACGGCCGATCCCCCGGGCGGCGTCGGTCTCCGCCCAGGTGGCCAGGCCCTCGGTGATCCAGCGCGGCTGCAGGGCGTTGGGAAACAGCCACGGAAAACGTCCAAACACCCGGCGCAGCGCCGCCGGTGTACCGCGGGCCCGGTCCAGGTGCAGGACATGGAACACCTCGTGGGTGACCAGGAGTTCCAGCCAGCCCGCGTGGTCCTCCAGGCCGGCGATGTCGTCGGGGGGCGTGAGATAGAGGGTGAGGCGGTGGTCCGGAAAGACCTGCGCGAAGCCGTTGGCCTGGCGCACCTCGTCGGTGAGCACCATCTCCACCCGCCGCCGCGGCGCCCCGCCCAGGCGCGGGGCCAGGCGCGCGCGCGCCGCCTCCGCCAGGGCCAGGGCGCGGCGCGCGGCCGGCTCCAGGCCCTCGTGGTAATGAATGCGGAAGTGCTCGCTGTCGAGGGTGAACCAGTCGAGGCCGGAGTCGTGCGCCACGCCGGCATGCGCCGCGGCCGCCGCCATCCACAGAAACACCGGCGGCCACCACCGCCGCCATCGCCGGTACGCCATCTGACTCCGTATCCGTGCTGCAACCGCCACACCCTACCACAGTGCATGGCGGGCGCCTGTGACCAGAACCTATCTCAAAATTCCGCGCGCGGCCGTGGGGAATTTTGAGATGGGTCCTGGAAACTCAGCGGCGGACCAGAAGAAGCTCCTGCATGCCGTCGCGCAGCAGGACCGCGCGCTCGATGGCCAGGTCCGGCAACAGGCCGCGCAGCCGGTGCTGGTGGTAGACGCGGGCCGGCACGGGGTCGGGGCCGGCCCGCCGGCGCAGGCATCCCGGCGCCGGCAGGGCATAGGCGGCGGGCGGCCGCGACACCGGCGGTCCCGTGCTGACCAGGGCGTGGAGCACGCCATCGCGCGCCAGGCAGCGGGCCAGGACCGCGCCGGCGGCGGTGACCGCCGCCGGCGGCAGGTGGCTGAACAGCTCCCAGGCCAGGATCAGGTCGTACTCGCCGCGGCCCTCAAGAAGGTCTGCCACGGCCGCGGCCGGGTCGCCCGCTTCGTCCTGCTCCGCCGCCGCCACCGCCTCCGCCAGCTCCGCCAGGACATCGCGGAAACACAGCCGCAGCGGCCCCGTGGCCAGGGTGTCCAGCGTCGGCCCGGAGGCCGGCCCCAGGTCCAGCACCCGGCGGCGGCGGTCTTCCGGCCAGGCGTCCACGATGCCCGGCAGCAGGACGCTGTGCAGCACCGCCACGGTGGGCGCTGCGGGCGCCCGTGCCGGGCGCCGGCGTGCAAGGCCCATCGCCGGCTCAGGCGCGGCGGCGATCCGCGGCCTCTCCGCTCCCGGCGGCCTGCGCCGCCGGCCCGGACTGGGGATCCATCTCGATGCTGCCCTTGAACTTGGCCCCGTCCTCCAGCGTGACGCGGGGCGAGACGATGTTGCCCCGCACCCGGCCGGTCTTCTTGATCACCACCTTTTCGTGGCCCAGCAGGTCGCCGTGCAGTTCGCCCTCGACGACGATGGTGCGGGCCTCCACGTCGGCCCGGACGCGGCCGGACTCCCCGATGGTGAGGTGGTTCTTGGCCAGGGTGATGCTGCCCTCCACCTCGCCCTGGATGAGGAAATCCTCCTCGCCCGTGAGTTCACCGCGGAAACGGATGGACGCCCCGATGGTGGCC
>JALUTW010000458.1 GCA_027021685.1 Chromatiales bacterium
ACCATCATGACCCAGACCGCCTTTTCCGGCACCCGTGCCGAGACACTGGAACTCGACGCCCGCGGGCTCAACTGCCCGCTGCCCATCCTCAAGCTCAAGAAGGCCATTGCCGCCCTGGAACCCGGAGCCCGGGTACGGCTCGTGGCCACCGATCCCGGATCGCTCAAGGACGTGGAGGCCTTCTGTCATCAGACCGGTGCCGTGCTCGAGGAGGCGGCCGCCTCTGGCGGCGAGTTCCGCTTCATCGTCCGCAAGGCCTGAACCGAGCCGGAGGAGACCCCATGGAACCGACCCTCTTCACACCCATCCGGCTGGGCGACCTGGAGCTGCCCAATCGCATCGTCATGGCGCCGCTGACTAGAACCTATCTCAAAATTCCCCACGGCCGCGCGCCTAGCGATTTTTGGTGGGAGCCGACGGGCATGGCTGCATGGTAAGGCAATGCCGTCATTTTTGCCACGGAGGGTGGTCGGGGTGAAAATCGCCGGCGCCCCGGGGGGTTGCGAGCCACGCCCACGCCAGCGGCGTTGCGCCGCTGGCCCGTACAGCGAGTACTGTGCTGCGCGGCGCGCCTTGCCGGCGCGGCCGTGGACTCACAACGCGGCGCGCGCGGAATTCTGAGATAGGTTCTAGCAACCGGGCGGGGCCGGGCAACGTGCCCACGGAACTCATGGCCGAACACTACCGCCAGCGCGCCGGCGCCGGGCTCATCGTCAGCGAGGCCACCCAGGTGGCACCCGAGGGAGTGGGCTATCCGGCCACCCCGGGCATCCATGCGCCGGAACAGGTGGCCGGCTGGCAGCAGGTGACCCGGGCCGTGCACGAAGCCGGCGGGCGCATGTTCGCCCAGCTCTGGCACGTGGGCCGCATCTCCCACCCCTCCATGCAGCCCGGCGGCGCCCTGCCGGTGGCGCCGTCGGCGGTGTGCCCGGCGGGCGAGGCCATGACCTGCGACGGCCCGCAGCCCTTCGTCACCCCGCGGGCGCTGGCACGGGACGAGATCCCGCAGGTGGTGGACCGGTTCCGGCAGGCGGCCCGACTGGCCCGCGAGGCGGGCTTCGACGGCGTGGAGATCCACGCCGCCAACGGCTATCTTGTCGACCAGTTCCTGCGCGACGGCACCAATCACCGTGACGACGACTACGGCAGCGCGGTGGCCAACCGGGCGCGGTTCCTGCTCGAGGTGCTGGCGGCCGTGGGCGAGGTGTGGGAACCGGGCCGGGTGGGCGTGCGCGTCTCGCCCGAGAACACCTACAACGA
>JALUTW010000459.1 GCA_027021685.1 Chromatiales bacterium
CGGCAAGGTGTGGCGCATCGGTCTCATGGGCCATGCCTGCAACCGGCGCAACGTGGAATACTGCCTGGCCTCGCTGGAACAGGTGCTCTCGGATCTCGGCGCGCCCATCGACAAGGGGGCGGCGCTGCCCGCGGCCCGGGCCGTGTTCGAACAGGAAGCCGGCAGTGCCGTCGCCGGCTGAGCACCCCTGACTGTTTTTTCCGGCGCGGGGGCGCCGGGGAGGCCGCAGGCCGTCGGGTGCCGTGCGGGGGTAAAGGCGTTCCGCCGGAATGCCTGTCAGCCGGTGGCCGGAGACTTGCCGGCCAGGTAGAGCCAGGTCTCCACCACGGTGTCCGGGTTGAGCGACAGGCTGGCGATGCCCTGGTCCACCAGCCAGCGGGCCAGGTCCGGATGGTCGGACGGGCCCTGGCCGCAGATCCCCACGTACTTGCCGGCCTTGCGGCAGGCGCCGATGGCCTGGGCCAGCAGCGCCTTGACCGCCGGGTTGCGCTCGTCGAACAGCTCCGCCACCAGGCCCGAGTCCCGGTCCAGGCCCAGGGTGAGCTGGGTGAGGTCGTTGGAGCCGATGGAAAAACCGTCGAAGTGCTCCAGGAACGCCTCCGCCAGCAGGGCGTTGGACGGGATCTCGCACATCATGATCACCCGCAGGCCGTCCTCGCCGCGCTTGAGCCCGTTGGCGGCCAGCAGCTCCACCACGGCGCGGGCCTCGTCCACGGTGCGCACGAAGGGGATCATCACCTCCACGTTGGCAAGACCCATCTCGCCGCGCACCTTCTTCACCGCCCGGCATTCCAGCTCGAAGCAGTCGCGGAACGCCTCCGAGACGTAGCGCGAGGCGCCGCGGAAGCCCAGCATGGGGTTCTCTTCGTGCGGCTCGTAGGCGGCGCCGCCGATGAGGTTGGCGTACTCGTTGGACTTGAAGTCGGACAGGCGCACGATGACCGGTTTGGGCCAGAAGGCCCCGGCGATGGTCCCGATCCCTTCGGCCAGCTTGTCCACGTAGAACGACACCGGGTCGGCGTAGCCCGCGGCGCGCTCGTCGATGGCCCGGCGCACCTCCGGCGGCTGCCGGGCGTAGTCCAGCAGGGCCTTGGGGTGGACGCCGATGGTGCGGTTGATCACGAACTCCAGCCGCGCCAGGCCGACGCCCTCGTTGGGCAGGAACTGGAAGTCGAAGGCCCGGTCGGGCGTGCCCACGTTCATCATGATCCTCACCGGCAGCGGGGGCATGGACTCCATGTCCACGCGGTGGACCTCGAAAGGCAGGCGGCCGGCATAGACGTAGCCGGTGTCACCCTCGGCGCAGGAGACCGTCACCTCCCGGCCGTCCGCGATCACACGGGTGGCGTCCCCCGCGCCCACCACCGCCGGGATGCCCAGCTCCCGGGCGATGATGGCGGCGTGGCAGGTGCGCCCGCCGCGGTTGGTGACGATGGCGGCGGCGCGCTTCATCACCGGCTCCCAGTCGGGATCGGTCATGTCCGTGACCAGCACGTCGCCGGGCTGCACCCGGTGCATGTCGCGCACGTCGGCCACCACCCGCGCGGGACCGGCCCCGATGCGCTGGCCGATGGCCCGGCCGCGGGCCAGGATCTCCCCGCGCTGCTTGAGCTCGTAGCGTTCCACCACGTTGCGGTCGATGCGGCTCTTCACCGTCTCCGGCCGCGCCTGGACGATGTAGATCTGCTTGTCGATGCCGTCCCTGGCCCACTCGATGTCCATGGGCCGGCCGTAGTGCTCCTCGATGGCCAGGCACTGGCGCGCCAGCTCCAGCACCTCGTCGTCGTCGAGGGCGAAGCGGCGCCGGTCCTCCGGCGGCACGTCCACGGTGACCGTGGAGCGGCCCCGGGCCTGGGCCTCGCCGTAGACCATCTTGATGGCCTTGCTGCCCAGGGTCCGGCGCAGGATGGGCCGCCGGCCCTGGCGCAGCAGGGCCTTGTGCACGTAGAACTCGTCGGGATTGACCGCGCCCTGGACCACGGTCTCGCCCAGGCCCCAGGCGGCGGTGATGAACACCACCCCGTCGAAGCCCGATTCGGTGTCCAGGGTGAAGGCCACGCCGCTGGCCCCCAGGTCCGAGCGCACCATGCGCTGCACGCCGGCGGACAGGGCCACCCGGCGATGGTCGAAGCCGTGGTGGACGCGGTAGGCGATGGCCCGGTCGCTGAACAGGGAGGCGAAGACATGCTTCACGGCGCCCAGCAGGTTGTCCACGCCGCGGATGTTGAGGAAGGTCTCCTGCTGGCCGGCGAAGGAGGCCTCGGGCAGGTCCTCGGCCGTGGCCGAGGACCGCACCGCGAAGGAGATCTCCGGGCCGTACTCGTCCGCCAGTTTGCGATAGGCGTTGCGCAGGGCGTCTTCCAGCCCCGGCGGCAGGGGAGTGGCGACGATCCAGCCGCGAATCACCGCCCCGGTGCGCGACAGTGCCTGCACGTCGTTGATGTCCAGGGCGTCCAGCGCCGCGTAGATGCGCTGGTCGAGTCCGTCCTGGGCCAGGAACTCGCGGTAGGCGGCGGCGGTGGTGGCGAACCCGCCCGGAATGTGCACGCCCCTGGCCGACAGGGCCCGGATCATCTCCCCCAGGGAGGCGTTCTTGCCGCCCACTTCGGGCACGTCGTCGATGGTCAGCTCGTGAAACCAGCGCAGATAGTCGGTCATGGCGTGCACCCTCCTGGCGATGGCCTATCGTAGCCGGTTTGGACCGGCATGACAGCCACGCCGGCGATGGACGCCGCCCGGCGGTTGTGTTGTAGTGAGGGCATGGCCCGGCGCCCCGTGTTTTTCGTCTCCGACAGCACCGGCATCACCGCCGAGACCGTGGGCCGCAGCCTGTTGACCCAGTTTCCCGGCATCGCTTTCGAGCTTCATACCCTGCGCTACGTCAACACGGAGCAGCGGGCCCGGGAGGCGGCGGCCGCCATCGGGGCTGCCCGGGAGGCGGCCGGGCTGCGCCCGCTGGTCTTCAGCACCCTGGTGGAGCCGGTGCTGCGGCGGCAGGTGGCGGCCGCCGACTGCCTGTTCCTGGACTTCATGAGCAGCTTCCTGGAGCCGCTGGCCCGGGAGCTGGGGACGCCGCCGCAGCCGGCGGTGGGCCACACCCACGGCGTCACGGCCGAGGTCTACGAGCGGCGCATGGAGGCGGTCAACTTCGCCCTGCAGAGCGACGACGGTGCCGGCATCCCGCACTATGGCGAGGCCGACGTCATCCTGGTCGGGGTCTCGCGCAGCGGCAAGACCCCCACCTGCCTCTACCTGGCGCTGCACTACGGCGTGTTCGCCGCCAACTACCCGCTGGTGGAGGAGGACCTGGAGCGGCTGGCGCTGCCGCCGCCGCTGGTCCCCCACCGCCGGCGCCTGTTCGGGCTGACCCTCAGCGCCGAGCGCCTGCACCGCCTGCGCGAGGCCCGCCAGCCGGGGAGCCGCTACGCCTCCCTGCGCCAGTGCCGCTACGAGCTGCAGCAGGCCGAGGCCCTGTACCGGTCCGCCGGCATCGACCACCTGGACGTGACCGGCATGTCGGTGGAGGAGATCGCCACCCGCATCATGGCCCGGACCGGGCTGGAGCCGCTGCCTGCGGGGCCGGCCCGGGGGCCCGGGACCTGGTCCCCGGGTTGAAAACCGGCGCCCGGCCCCCAAAAGTGAAGTGTTTCGTCTGGCTGCATGGGAGGACACGATGACCGTCGAGGCCCACCGGGAAACGCTCGACTTCCAGACCGAGGTCAAGCAGCTCCTGCACCTGATGGTGCACTCGCTGTACTCCAACAAGGAGATCTTCCTGCGCGAGCTGATCTCCAATGCCTCCGATGCCTGCGACAAGCTGCGCTTCGAGGCCCTGTCCGACGAGGCCCTGTACGAGGGGGAGACCGAGCTTGCCATCCAGGTGGAAGTCGACCGCGAGGCCCGCACCGTGTCGGTGACCGACAACGGCATCGGCATGAACCGGCAGGAAGTCATCGACAACATCGGCACCATCGCCCGCTCCGGCACCCGCCAGTTCCTGGAGCGCCTCTCGGGCGACGAGGCCCGGGATGCCCGCCTCATCGGGCAGTTCGGGGTCGGGTTCTACTCCAGCTTCATCGTCGCCGACCGGGTCACGGTGGAGACCCGCCGCGCCGGGCTCGGTCCCGAGCACGGGGTGCGCTGGACCTCCGACGGCCAGGGCAGCTACACGCTGGAGAACATCGAGCGCGCGCGGCGCGGCACCACCGTCACCCTGCACCTGCGGGAAGGCGAGGACGAGTTCCTCGATCCCATGCGCCTGCGCGCCATCATCCGCAAGTACTCGGACCACATCTCCCTGCCCATTCGCATGCGCAAGGCGGGCGGCGACGAATGGGAGACGGTGAACCGTGCCTCGGCCCTGTGGGCCCGGCCGCGCGGCGAGATCAAGGACGAGGAATACATCGAGTTCTACAAGCACCTGGCCCATGACTTCGAGCCGCCGCTGGCCTGGGTGCACAACCACGTGGAAGGCACCCAGTCCTACACCACGCTGTTCTACATTCCGCGCCACGCACCGTTCGATCTCTACGACCGCGACAAGCGTTACGGCATCAAGCTCTACGTCCGCCGGGTGTTCATCATGGACGATGCCGAGCAGCTCATGCCGGCCTATCTGCGTTTCGTGCGCGGCGTGGTGGACTCCGACGATCTGCCGCTCAACATCTCGCGCGAGATCCTGCAGCGCAATCGCCAGATCGACACCATCCGCGCGGCCTCGGTCAAGCGCGTGCTGGGGCTGCTGGAGAACCTGGCCAGGGACGAGCCGGACAAGTACGCCACCTTCTGGAAAGAGTTCGGCCGGGTGCTGAAGGAAGGGCCGGCCGAGGATGCCGCCAACCGCGAGCGCATCGCCGGCCTGCTGCGGTTCGCCTCCACCGTGGACGAGGACGAGGCGCAGCGCGTCACCCTGGCTGACTATCTGGAGCGGATGAAGCCCGAGCAGGAGCACATCTACTACCTCATCGGCGAGTCACCGGCGGCGGTGCGTCACAGCCCTCACCTGGAGGTGTTCCGGCGCAAGGGCGTGGAAGTCCTGCTCATGTGGGACCGGGTGGATGAATGGATGATGTCCTTTCTCACCGAGTACCAGGGCAAGCGCCTGGTGAACGTGGCCAAGGGGGAACTCGACCTGGGCCGGCTGGAGGACGAGCAGGAGAAACGGGCCGCGGCCGAGGCCCAGGAACAGCACGCGGACCTGATCAGGCGCCTGGAGCAAGCCCTGGGCGACAGGGTCAAGACGGTGCGGGTCAGCCACCGGCTCACCGATTCCCCCGCCTGCCTGGTGGTGGAGAGCACCGACATGGGCATGAGCCTGCACAAGCTGCTGCGCCAGGCGGGCCACGAGGTGCCGGAAGTCAGGCCCACCCTGGAGATCAACCCGGCCCATCCCCTGGTGCAGCGCATGGCGGCGGAACCCGACACCACCCGCTTCACCGACTGGTCACTGCTGCTGTTCGACCAGGCCATGCTGGCCGAGGGCGGGCAGCTGGACGATCCCGTGGGTTTCGTCCGCCGCATGAACGAACTCATGCTGCTGCTGGGCGGCGCCGGTGCCGGCGGCAAGGGCCGGGCCGCAGGCGGAGGGAGCAGTCGAAGGAGGGCGGCCGGGAAAAAGGCTGCCGGCAAGAAGGCGACCGGCCGGCGCCGGAAGGAGGACAACTGACATGTGGAAGAAAGTGACCGGACATGCATTGTACTGGGACGCGGCGGAACGCAGCGGCAGCGTGCTGCTGACCCTGGAGGACGGCGGGCGTGGCCGCGTGCGCCACCTGTCGCGCGCGGACCTGGCGGCGCTGGGCGAGATCCTGCGCGAAGAGCCCCAGGTGTGGTACCACACCACCCGGGGCGATCTCAGCACGGAACGGGTGCCGGAGGACGAAGAGGAACACGGCTGACCCGCCGCCCGCGACCGGGCGGGTTCCATCCCTGGCGTCAGTGCCGCGATCCGGGACGGGGCCCCGCCTAGCCGGGTTAGGCTATTGAGGCCGAGAGGTGCTGGTATATACTAACTGGAATGGTTGTTAATTTATAGAAAACAACCAGTTAGAAACAGGGCGCGGGCGGCCATGGGCATTCTGGACAGTCTCAGGAAACAGGCGGA
>JALUTW010000460.1 GCA_027021685.1 Chromatiales bacterium
GGGCGACCCACAGCGCGGCGGCGAACAGGACGATGACGGCGGCGAAGGCGGCGGCCAGCCGGGTAGACAGGTTGAATCGGCCCATGACTCGTGTCCTCGAAAGCGGGATCCGGGGTGGCGCCCCCGGCGTTATACTCCTCCCATTAGCGGCACGAAACCGGCCCGGGTTTAGCGGGCTGTTGAAGAACAGCCTGCCAAAATGGGGCAGGGATGCCCCGCCCGCAAATCAGGCGCGCAAGCGCCTGATTTGGCGCAGCCGACCCCGGACCTGCGCCGGGTTCGGCACGTTGAAAAAGGTCAGGATGACCTTCTTCAACATCCTGTCAGCGCCGGGCCGCCGGGGCCGGCTGGCGGACAGGCCAGGATCCGGAGGACCCTTCATATCCCGGCAAGGAGAACGGAACCATGCGGAAAATGAGGCCCGGTGTCCTGTTCCCAGCGGCGCTGGCTGTGGTGCTGGCGGCCGGTCCGGCAGCATCCAGGGAGGTGGGCGGCGTCCAGGTCCCGGAGACCGCCCGGCTGGCCGATGGCACCGAGCTGGTGCTCAACGGCGCCGGCCTGCGCACCAAGTTCTTCTTCAAGATCTACGCCGGGGCCCTCTACCTGCGCCGTCCCCTGCACGAGGCCGCCGCGGTGCTGGCCGACCCCGGCCCCAAGCGGGTGCTCATGCACTTCATCTACAAGAAGGTGGAACGGCACAAGCTCGTCGAGGCCTGGGAGGAAGGCTTCCGCGCCAACCTGGACGAGGCCGCCCACGCCGCCCTGGCCCCGCGCCTGGCCCGGTTCAACGCCCTGTTCCCGGACCTGCACCGGGACGAGACCGTGCGCCTGGACTACCTTCCCGGCCAGGGCACCCAGGTCTGGATCAACGACCGCCTGGCCGGCACCATCCCCGGCGCCGACTTCCACCGCGCCCTGCTCGCCGTATGGCTGGGGGAGTCGCCCGCCGACTGGGAACTCAAGGAGGCCATGCTGGCGCGGGAGGATGGCGGCACGTCCGACTGATTTTCCCTTTTTACTCGCAAGGTCCATGCACAGGCGCTTTCGCCCGGTCGCCCCGGAACACTTGCGGCCGGACATTGTCCCAGAACCCGTCCCGGGATTCCGCACAAGCTGTGTCGTGAAACATGGTTCGTCACGCGAATGTATGCATGGTTTCTGGTAGAGGCAGGTCAGCCATGCAGTGATAGAGGTTTCGAATATAGCTCTTGGCTGTTCGGAACCCGTAGGCCTTATGGCTGATCACCTTGGCCTT